>JANNUM010000542.1:0-5499 GCA_031395235.1 Chloroflexota bacterium | reverse complement strand
CGTGTACTACGCGAACTATCTGCTCTACGCGGAGGTCGGACGCGGCGCATATCTGCGCGAGCTGGGCTTCGTGTACAGCGATATCGTCGCCAAGGGTCTCGACTTCACGATCGGCGAGGCGAGCGTCCGCTATCGCGCACCGCTGCGATTCGACGAAGAATTCGACATCAAGGTGCGCGTGAGAGAGATCCGTCATTCCTCGTGGGCGTTCGAGTACGCCGTCGATCGCGCTGACGGACTGCACTGCGCGGAGATGACGACGGTGCAGGTGATGATCGACCGCTCGAGCCTTCGCGCCACGCGCATCCCCGAGGATCTCCGCGAGACACTGAAGCGCGCGAAGGACGCCCTGGGCGCCCGGCCCTCCGCCTAGATGGACGCCCTGCTCCCCGAAGAGATCCGGCTCCTTCAGCGCACCGTACGCGGATTCGTCGACGACGTCCTCGCACCGTGCGCGAAGGAGATCGAGGAGAAGGATGAGATCCCGCGCGCTCTGATCACGAAGATGGGCGAGGCCGGGCTCTTCGGCATCGGCCACGCCGAGGAGCTGGGTGGTCAGGGCTTTGGGAAGCTTGGCTACTGCGTCGCGGTCGAGCAGCTCGCGCGCGCGAACGCGTCGCTGTGGAACGTCGTTGGTGGCTCGGCTGGTCTGTGCGGCACGGCGATCTCCGTCGGCGGGCCCAACGACGTGCGCCGGCGTTATCTCCCGGATCTCTTCAGCGGACGAAAGGTGGGCGCATACGCGCTGTCCGAGCCGGGCGCCGGCAGCGATGCGGGGAGTCTCAAGACGGCGGCGCGCCGCGAGGGCGACGCCTACGTCATCGATGGCGCGAAGACCTTCATCACGAACGCGCCGATCGCCGACGTGTTCGTCATCTTCGCGAACGCGGCTCCGGCCACCGGGTCGAAGGGGATCACCGCCTTCGTTGTCGAGCGCGGCACGAAGGGGCTCGAGATCGGGCCGAACGACGAGAAAATGGGCCTGCACGGGTCCACGACCGCGCAGCTCTACTTCAACGGCTTGCGACTCGACGTCGCGCAGCGCGTCGGCGCCGAAGGTGACGGCTTCAAGATCGCGTTGCGCACGCTGGACTTCGGCCGGCTTGGCCTCGCCGCGCACTCGGTAGGCGCGGCGCAGCGGCTGCTCGAGGCGTGCGTCGAACATGCCAAGACGCGTGTGCAGTTCGGCAAGCCGATCGGGGCGAACCAGGCGATCCAGTGGATGCTCGCGGACGCCGCCACCGAGATCCACGCCGCCCGCCTGATGGTGTACGACGCCGCGTCGCGCGCTGACCGCGGCGAGCGCATCACCGATCGCGCGTCGATGGCCAAGCTCTTCGCCACCGAGATGCTCGGCCGCGCCGCGGACGCGGCGGTCCAGATCCACGGCGGCATGGGGTATATGAGGGAGCTGTGGATCGAGCGCGCCTACCGTGACGCCCGTATCGCTCGGATCTACGAGGGCACGAGCGAGATCCAGCGCGTCGTCATCGCCGGCGCGCTATTAGCGGACAGCTAGCGGCCGAGCCGTTCGGTCCATGTGGATAACCGCTTGATTCCGGTGGATAAGCCGCATGCCCCCCGCGTCGAAACCGCTGAAACTGTGGATAAGTCAACTGTGCTGAGAGCGGTCACGCCCGGCGGCCACCCCCTCATCACCGCGCTCTGGCTGGTCGGTCTCGCCTTGGCGGCGGTCGCGGCCGTCGCGGCCGTCCTCGGTGCCGGGACGACGGCGGCGCTACTGGGACTCGGCGCCTGCGTCGTGCTCGTCGCAGCATTCGTCGCGTATCAGCTTCGCCTGCGCCGCTTCAGCGCAACGCTCGTCGCAGCGGAGGAGGCGCTCGACGCGGGTGACCTGCGGCGCGCCCGCGACCTCATTGCGCCGCTTCTCGCGCGCTTTCACAAATTCCCGCTCGTGCAGGAAGTCGCGGCCGACGTGCTCTACGCCGCAGGCGACCCGCTCTCCGCCGCGTCGCTGTGGGAGTCCGCGATGAAGCGGCTCGGCGCCCCGCGGATCGCCGCTCGGCTGGTCGCGGCCTATGCCGCGCTCAATCGTGGCGGAGATGCGCGCCGCGTCGCCGCGCTCGTGCCGGAGGACCGCCTCGCCAGCCTCGCGCTCGCCTGGAGCGAGCTCGTCGCGACGGGTGGCGACCGCGCCCGCGGTCTGGCGCTTGCCGACTCCCTCGTCGCTGACGCGGAACGCTGCGAGAACGCGACGGTCGCAGCGATGACGGCTGCGGTCGCCGCGATCGCCGACGCACGGCGTGGTGATCGGCGCGGCATGAGCGCGAGGCTCCAGGCGATGCGCCGCGCGACGCCGACGGCGCATGACGCGGCGTTCCTGCGCTACCTGGCCGGCGTGGCGCTGCGCGAGGCAGGGGACATCGAGGAGGCGCGACGTGAATTCAGCGCGGCGGTCGAGCGATCACCAGAGTCGATCGGCGGAGCGCTCGCGCGCCGCGAACGCGCGCACCTTCCGACCTAGAGCTTTTACATCTCGGAGTCGGGCGGTTCGTCGAACTCCTCGTCCCAGCCTTCGGGCGACTCGAGCTCTTCGGCGTAGCGCTCGGGCTCCAGCCCGAGGCTCTCGAGCACCGCGATCAGGCCGTTGCGCTGCTCGGGTGGCGTGGTGCGGATCCACCCGCGCACGACGTCATCTACTTGGACCTCGTCCCCGCCGCGCTGCTCGGCGACCGCCTCGCTCTCGTCGCGCGCCGACCCGCCCGCGAGCGAGCGCAGGGTCTCCGGCACCATCCCCACCAGGGCGAGGAGCATCGAGTCCGCGGCCTCGCTCCAGTTCATCCGATCGCGTCGATGCCGGTCGCGTAGCGCCCGATGATGAGCTTCTGGATCTGCGTCGTGCCTTCGTAGAGGCGGTTCACGCGCGCGTCGCGCCAGAGCCGCTCGACCGGGAACTCATCCGAGAAGCCGTAGCCGCCGTGGATCTGGATCGCGTTGTCGCAGGCGTGCTGCGCGATCTCGCCGGCGTAGAGCTTCGCGATGCTCGTCTCGCGCGTGCTCGTGACGCCCTTGTTCTTGAGATGACCGGCGCGGAACACGAGCAGCCGCGCGGCCTCGGTCTCGACGACCATGTCCGCGATCATCTCCTGCACGAGCTGGTGCGCGGCGATCGGCTTGCCGAACGCGTGGCGCTGCGTCGCGTACGCGACGGATGCGTCGATCGCGGCCTGAGCCTGTCCGACGGCGCCGGCGGCGACCGAGTACCGACCGGAGTCGAGCGCGGCCATCGCGATCTTGAAGCCCTCGCCGACCTCGCCGAGGCGCATCGCGTCGGGAACGCGCACATTGTCGAGGATCAGCTCGCTCGAGTCCGACGAGCGCAGGCCGAGCTTCCCGTGCAGCGCCTGGCTTCCGTACGGACTCTTCTCGCGGTCGATCAGGAATGCGGTGATGCCCTTGCGGCCCTTGGGGGGATCCGCGTTCACGAAGACGAGCGCGAGCTTCGACACCGAGCCGTTAGAGATCCACATCTTGCGGCCGTTCAGGATCCAATCGTTGCCGTCGCGCCTCGCCGTCGCCTGGAGGCGCGTCGCGTCGCTTCCAACGGCCGGCTCGGTGAGGCCGAAGCATCCGATGACTTCGCCCTTGCACAGGCGGGGGAGCCAGGTGCGCTTCTGCTCTTCGCTCCCGAATTTGAGGATCGTGATCTCCACCAGCGAGATCTGGACCGACAGCGTCGTGCGGACCGACGAGTCCGCACGGCCGATCGCCTCGGTGATGATCGCGTGCGAGATGAAGTCCACGCCCATGCCGCCGTACTCCTCGGGGATCGGACCGCCGAGGAAACCGATCGGCGCCATCTTCTTGAGTACGTCCCAGGGAAAGCGTTCGGCGCGGTCGCGCTCACGTGCGCCCGGCGCGATCTCGCGATCCGCGAACTCGTTCGCGAGCTTGTGGATCTCCTGCTGCTCTGGGGAGAAGTCGAAGTCCATGCGCGCAGCCTACCGAACCTAGACTTCGCGCGTGCGCGTTGGCGTGTACCTGCCGATCCTCAGTGCCGCGAGCCGGGACAGCATCCTCGCGTACGCGAGCGCGGCCGAGGCGCTCGGGTTCGATTCGCTCTGGACGAATTCGCACATCGCCGTGCCGGTCACGTTCGAACCGCGCTATCCGTACAGCGACGATCATCGACCACCGTGGAACGCCACGAGCACATGGCTAGACGCGATGACGACGTTGAGCTTCGTGGCCGGCGCGACCGACCGTGTCCGCATCGGCGTGGCGGTCGTGCCGCTCATCACCACCGATCCCCTCACGCTCGCGAAGCAGTCGGCGACGATCGACGTGCTCTCGAATGGGCGCTTCGAGCTTGGCATCGGTGGCGGCTGGCTCACCGAAGAGGGCCGCGCGCTCGGTCACCCGACGGATCACCGGACGGCGCGGATGGAGGAGACCATCGAGATCCTGCGCAAAGCGTGGGGCCCGCCAACGTTCGAGCACGCCGGCCGCTTCTGGCAGCTGCCGCCGCTCGGCATCAATCCGAAGCCGCCGCAGGGCGCGCGGCTTCCGCTGTGGATCGGTGGCCACGGCGACGAGGCGGTCCGTATCGCCGCCGAGCACGATGCCGGTCTGTTCATCTGGCTGCCGCGGCGGCCGGAGCTGCTCGCCGAGTACCACCGCAAGCTCCGCGCGCGCAGTGGGGCCGGGCCCCTCGCGGCGTCATTGATCCTCGCTGAGGCCGAGGGCCGCTGGCTCGAAGCGTCGCGCGAGATGCGTGACGCGGGCGCAGATCTGTTGGTCATCATCCGCCGCTACGACCCCAGGGCGATCGACGATCTCACGCGCTTCGCGAAGGAAGTGCTGCCCGAGCTCGCCGGCTAGGGATCCGCGCACGTAGACTTGACCCGATGCTCACGTCGCTTCGTCGCAGCCGCCCCGCCCAGGTCGTGCTCGCCGCTGTGCTCGTCGCCGCAGGTGCGTTCGGCTGGTGGACGATCTCGCCGCTGTTCCTCACGACCACGTTGAACGAGGATCTGCCCGCTCGCGCGACGGCGACCGTCGCGCCGGCCGCGTCGATCGGGGCCGCGACCGCCACTCCCGCGGGTCCCAAGATCCTCGCGATGGGACAGCTGCAACGCATCGACGACCTGCACCGCGGCACCGGCCCGGTATCCCTCGTCGAGGTCGACGGCAAGACATTCGTGCGCTTCGAGAACGTCGCGATCCAGAACGGACCCGATCTGCACGTGTATCTCGCGCGCGGCATGGGCGGCGCGTACGACGGCGGTCGCGATCTCTACCTCGGGGCGCTCAAGGCGACGAACGGGAGCTTCAATTACGAGCTTCCGGGCGGCACGCCCGTCGGCGACTACAAGTCGGTGGTCGTCTGGTGCCGCGTGTTCACCGTGCTCTTCACGTGGGCCGACCTGCGCTAGACCGCGCCGAGGCGACGCAGTAGATCCGGGCTCAGGTCGCCCGTGCAGATCTCCTCGACCGGTCCGCGCATGCGGATCTCCCCGTCATCGGCGATGGTGATCC
>JANNUM010000516.1:0-1553 GCA_031395235.1 Chloroflexota bacterium | reverse complement strand
CAGCGCGGCCTCGCCCGTTTCGCGATAGATGACAAAGGGCGTGAGGTCTTCGATGAGATCGCCGGCATGCAGATCGATCGCGTACTCGCAGCGCGTGACGATCTCGGTCAGCAGCCGATGCGCGAAGCGCTCTCCCCACTTTCCCTTCGGGTCACCGGGGAACAGGCGATTCAGGTTGTCGCCATCCTCTGGGTTCACGTAGACGCTGCGCTCGTAAAAACCGGGACGGTTGAGGAGCGGGATCACGATGAGGATGCCGCGCACGTGCTCCGGATCCGTGCTACGCCCGAGGCGGATCGCGGCCTCGATCCCGGTGTACTCGGCGGCGTGGATGCCCGCGGTGAGGAGCACCGTTGGACCGGAGACCTTTCCTGCGATCGCGAAGTACGGCCACTGGTATTTCGCGAGTCCGCCGTCACCCGCGAACGTGAAGTGACCGATGGCGCGCCCGCCCGAGGCCGGGATCGCGATCGGGCCGAGCGCGCTCTGCTGCGTCTGCACCACAGCGCAAGTTTGTCAGAAGGCTGGGTCGCGACGCGTAGGGAAGAAGCCGAGCCCATCGCGTAGCCGACGCCGAACAAACCCGCCCGGTGGCGGTTATGGCCGCGGCGGCAAGAAGCGCAGTCCGCTCAAGCCGAAGCCCGGGCGGAAAAACTAAGAGCCGACCGCCGCAGCCAACCACCAGCGCCGCGTAGGTTTGCCTAGACGGGGATCTTGAGCTCCAACCCGGGATGGATCAGGTCAGGGTTCGATCCCACGGCGTCCTTGTTCGCGGCGTAGAGCTCGGGCCAGCGCTTCGCGTCGCCCATCTCGGCCTGCGCGATGTCAGAGAGCGTGTCTCCTGACTTGACCGTGTACGTCTTCGTCGTCATCGCGTCCTGGCCGCCGCGCTCGCCGCGGCGCTGTTCCATGACCCGCTCGGTCTCGGTCGGCTGGTCTGTCGTCGGCTGGTCCGTTGCGGAACCGCCTTCACTACGTGGCATGTGACACCTCCGTCGCCAATGACACCCGCATACCGCGGGCCACGACGGCTAGAGCCGCAAGCGTGGGTAATAGTTCTCGACACCCTCGCGCTTGACCTCGTCGGCCCAGTTCGTGCCGTACAGGGCCTCGCGTTCGGCCCCTGCGAGGCTCCAGGCATCACGGCGATAGGTCCAGTTCGTCGGCTGGAGCCGATGCGCCTCTCGAAAGTGTTCGATTGCCGCCGCGTGCGCGCTACGAGCGTACAGAGCCTGACCGAGCGCGAAATGAGCCGCGGCCGTCGCCTCTTCGATCGGACGCGGTCGACTCCGACGGACCACCTCATCCGCGGAGAGCGCATATCGACTCTCGCCGCCTCGCTCGCTTGATGCCCAGTCGCGAAGCGCGGTGACGTACCGCTCCGCCTCGACGTGAAGGGCCTTGACGAGCTCGATCCGTTCACGCTCCGCGGGCGAGGCGGCGAGAGTCGATATGCGCTCTCCGCGGATGAGGTGGTCCGTCGGAGTCGACCGCGTCCGATCGAAGAGGCGACGGCCGCGGCTCATTTCGCGCTCGGTCAGGCTCTGTACGCT
>JANNUM010000508.1:0-2401 GCA_031395235.1 Chloroflexota bacterium | reverse complement strand
GCCACAACGTCTACAACCTCGTGACCAAGCGAGCCGTTGTGCAGAAGAGCGGCCGCATGAGCTGGATCGATGCGAACCTCGGCAGCAAGGTCACGATGAAGTACCCGAGCGTGTACCTCACCGGCGAGGGCGCGCACGGTGAGGTGCTGTCGGTTGCCTTCGCCGGCGACGGCCAGCACCAGGATGCGGGCGCGAAGATGATCCACGCGGCGCCGAACACCACCTCGATCATCACCAGCAAGGGCATCAGCAAGGGCACCGGCAAGCAGAGCTACCGCGGGCTGGTGAAGATCTACGCCGGCTCGCACGGAGCCAAGAGCACCGTGCGCTGCGACGCGCTCATGCTCGACGACACCGCGCAGAGCGCGACCTACCCATATATGGAGATCGATGAGGAGGACGTGACCATCGGCCACGAGGCCTCCGTGTCGAAGGTCGGCGAGGAACAGCTCTTCTACCTCATGAGCCGCGGCATGACCGAGGCCGACGCCACCGCGATGGTCGTGAACGGCTTCATCGAGCCGATCGTGAAGACCTTGCCGATGGACTACGCCATCGAGATGAACCGGCTGATTCAGCTCCAGATGACCGGAGCGATCGGCTGACCCTCGCTCCCGTCGCCGCGCCGCCACTGCCGCTCGACCGCGCAACGGTCGAGCGGCTCAGTGTTGGGCGGGATGAGCCGAGCTGGCTGCTCGAGGATCGCCTCGCCGCGCTCGAGCGGTTCGATCACGCCGCGTGGCCGACCGGGCTGGAGGAGGAGTGGCGACGCTTCCCGCTCCGCGACCTGCCGCCGGTCCGCGCGGCGGAGCTGCTCGATGTCTCGCACCCGCCGAGCGAGTACGGCTCCGTCCCACTCGGCGCATCGCACAAGGGACTGGTGTTCGACCGCTGGTCGTCCGCGGTGCGCGACCATCCCGAGCTCGTGCGCCGCTGGTTGCCCGACGGTGGAGGCATGCCGAGCCACGACGCCTTCCGCGCCTGGGCGGGCGCGCTCTACGGGCACGGCAGCACGTTCCTCTACGTCCCGGCCGGCCTGCACGTCGAGCTTCCGCTCCAGGTCCACAAGCGCTGGGCCGCGGGGAGCGCGCCCATCGTCTTCCGCACGCTCGTCGTCGCGGAGGAGGGCTCGTCGGTGACATTGCTCGAAGAGCTCTCGTCGGAGGGCGGCGGCCCCGGCCGCCTCGCGGTGCCGTCGGTCGAGGTCCGCGCCGGACCAGGCGCAACGGTCCGCTACGTGGGCGTTCAGCGCTACAGCGACGACGTCTGGGAGATCGGACAGCAGCGCAACATCTCGGAGCGCGACAGCGTGGTCGCGAACTTCAACGTGCTCGTCGGCAGCAAGCGGACCAAGCTCGGGGTCGAGTCGGACATCCGCGGCAACGGCGCGCAGGTGAAGCTCTATGGTCTGGTCGCGGCGGCCGATAACCAGCGCATCGATGTGAACTCGTTCCAGCGCGTCGACGGCAAGGCCTCGACGAGCGATCTGCTCTATCTCTCGGCGCTGTACGAGTCGGCGCACGCGATCTTCTACGGCGTGATCCGCGTGGAGCCGACCTCCAGCGGCACCGGCTCGTACCAGGAGTGCCGCAACATGCTGCTCTCGAACAAGGCCGGTGCCGATCCGATCCCGGTCCTCGAGATCCTCACCAACGACGTCGCGCGCTGCGGCCACGGCGCCACGGCGGGCTCGCTCAGCGACGAGGACCTCTTTTACATCATGTCGCGTGGCCTCGACCGGCCGACCGCCGAGCAGCTCCTCGTGCGCGGGTTCTTCCAGCGCGTCGTGAACGACATCCCCGACGTGCAGATCCGCGCGCGTGTCACCGACGCGCTCGCGCCGCGCATTGGTCGCATCGCCGAGGCCGAAGGGGCGGCGGCATGACGTCAGGCCGGTACGTCGGCGTCGCCAACACATCCGACATCGCACCGGGCGAGGTCGCGGTGGTCGAGGTCGAAGGCAAGAGCCTCTGCCTCGGGCACTGCGCCGACGGCACCTGGGGCGCCATCGACAACGTCTGCACCCACGACGGCGGGGTCCTGGGCGAGGGCGAGCTCGAGGACTGCCTGGTGGAATGCCCGCGGCACGGCGCGCGCTTCGACCTCCTCACCGGCGAGGTGAAGGCACTGCCGGCCGTCTTCCCGGTGAACGCCTATCCGGTCCGCGTCGTGGGTGACCGGGTCGAGGTCGATCTTGGCGTCCTGACGAAGGAGCTGGAGATCGGCTAGCAGCGCGCGCGCCGTTCCTCTGCTGGCGGGGCCCCTCCACTCTCGCTCGCGAGAATCCCACTCGCCGCGTCACCCGCGGCGCAAGACGGTCACGAAGCGCACCTGGGTCACGCGCGCAGATCGCGTGAGGGACCGAAGACCACGAACGTCAACATCGGCTCCGACGGGAGCA
>JANNUM010000497.1:0-2127 GCA_031395235.1 Chloroflexota bacterium | reverse complement strand
CGCACGGCCTTCGCGCGCGGCGGCGAGGACCATGTCGTCGGCCGGGTCCCGGCAGACCCCGACCACGGTTCCGGTGTCCTGGACGAGATCCGCGATCGCCACGATGTCGGCGAGCCAGAGCGGTGTCTCGTCCGGCTCTCGGAAGTACCGGCGGATCTTCGCCAGCCCGAGCGCCTCCTCGACCTCGGCGACGATCGCGGGCGAGACGACGAGCGTGAATGCGTCCCATGCGAGGAGCTCCGTCACGATCTGACCTGGCGCGCCGCTCGGGCGGATGGCCGCACTGATGAGAACGTTGGCGTCGAGAAGAGCGCGGACCAGCGGCTACTTCCGCCCGCGCTTCGCCCTGGGCTCCGGCCTACGCAGCCCCGGCGTGCCGCACGTTGGGCGTCGAGCGCGACCCTCATGGCCTCCTCGTCGGAGAGCTGGTCGCCGGGCGCGCCTTTCTGTCGGTCAATGAACGCGAGCCCGTGCTGGCGCGCGAAACGCCGCATCTGCTCGAGCCGATCGATGGGAACGAGTGCCGCCAGCGGCCTGCCCCGGCGCTCGATGATGAACTCGTCGTGCCGAAGCGCGACCCGGTCCAGCATGTCGCCGATACGCGCCCGGACGTCCATCGTCGAGTCTTTCTTCGTCATGACACCTCTGCTAGCAATTATCATAGTTGCTCCAGTTTGCGGGTGTCGTCGCAGCGTGCGCCGATCCGTTGGGTCCGCGAAAACCGCCGCTCTTCACCTCCCGGCCGACCGCCTCGGATCTCGGCAAGCTCGCTCCAGCCGGGATCCGTCCATGGAGTGCTTCACGCGAGCGGGTCGAGCCACCTGATCCCGGGGAAACGCGAGAAGTCGGAGTCGGAGGAGCAGAGCTCGGCGCCGTGTTCGATCGCGAGCGCCGCCAGGTGAGCATCGGTGGTGAGGTTACCCGCGGTGCCCAACGGCTCGAGGATCTCGCGCAAGACGGTGGCGTGCCGCTCGGTCGGATGGACGACCGTAGAGCAGGGATGCGCCAGCCAGCCGTCCACGATGTCGAAGGCTTCCGCCGGTCCGAGCGGCGCCTCGAACACGCGGGGGTTCGTGCTGAGCCGCAGGAACGCCAGGAGCACGGCCCAGGCGAACGCGAACGTCTCGGTCTCCGATAGCCGCTCCTCCAGCCATCGCCGTGCCGCGCGGTGCCGCGGGGAAGACGTATCGACGGCATACAGCAGCAGGTTGACGTCCGTGAGCTTCACTTGCGCAGCTCGAGCTTGCGGATGGTCTCCTCGTCCTCCAGTGCTGCGGCCAGGTGAAGCGCCTTGTCGAGGTCGATCCCGGGTCGCAGTCCGAGGCGACGGGCGCGAAGGCGATAGGGACGCGCGGTGCCGGCTCGCTCGCCCATCCCCGCGCGAAGCATGGTGTTGAGGGCTTCCTTGAACGAGATTCCACGCTCCCGCGCGATCCTCCGGAGCTTGGCCGCGAGGTCGGGGTCGATGGTCACCGTGGTCCGCATATGAGCATCATAGCATATGACAACGAGGCATCAAGATGCGCACCTTCTCTCAGAGTCCCAAAGCGATCACGACATGCCGACATCCGGACCCGGCACGCGGGATGCATCCGTACAGGGCGGACTCTTCGCGTCACAAATGGAGGACGACTGAATGGGACTGATCCTGTTCCTGCTCATGGGCCTGATCGCAGGCTTCATCGCGCGCGCGCTCATGCCTGGCCCGGACCCGATGGGCTGGCTCGGCACGATGGTGCTGGGGGTCATCGGCTCGTTCGTCGGAGGCACGCTCGGGGCACTGCTCTTCGGCGGCACCCTCGACTTCTCGGCAGCGGGCATCGTCGGCTCGATCATCGGGGCGTTCATCGCGCTCTGGATCTACCGGATGATGAACAAGCGCAAGGTCACTGTCTGACGAATCCTGAGCGAAGTGGCTGCGCTGAGCGGACGGTCTGAGCCGGCGTAGGTGGTCAGGGCATCGCTCCGCGATGCCCTGACCGTCCTGCTTCTCCGCCTTCGGCTCCGTAGTAGGTCGGCCGTCTCGCCGCCGGACGGTCAGTCGGCGGGCACTGTCTCGCTCTCATCGCCCCCGAGCGCGAGCCGCAGGATCGCGGGCGCGAACTGCCGCGAGTCCTTGTCGGAGCG
>JANNUM010000467.1:0-1825 GCA_031395235.1 Chloroflexota bacterium | reverse complement strand
CGGCGTGCCGTGCGGCGTGCTGTACACGCTCGACCAGGTGCTCGCCGATGAACACGTGCAGGCGCGCGGCTTCGTCCGCGAGCTCGAGCACACGACCCTGGGACGCATCCGCGCGACCGGATCGCCCGTCCGACCATCACGCACGCCGATCCGTCTCGAGCGCGCCGGGCCGCTCCTGGGCGAGCACACGGTCGAGATCCTCGCGGAGCTCGGCATCTCAGGCTGATCGTTGTCCACCTTCATCGAGAACGCCATCCGTTGGGCGCTCGCGGTGGTCGCGGCACATCAGTACGTCCTGCTCTTCGCGATCATCGCGGTGGAGGAGGCGGGCATCCCCCTCCCCGCGCCCGGCGATCTCGTCATCGCCTTCTATGGCCATCGAGCGAACGGCGACCCGTTCGAGCTCGCGCAGGTGATCCTCGTCTGCGCCGCGGCCTCGACCGCCGGAACGCTCCTGCCCTACGCCATCGCGCGGCGCTTCGGTCTGCCCGTCACGCACAAGCTTGCGGGCTGGGTCGACGTCGACGTGCGGCGCGCGGACGAATGGATCGACCGCGTAAAGCGTGGCGGATTCCGCGCCGTTCTCATCGGCCGGCTCATCCCCGGTCTGCGCGTCGCGATGTCGCTCGTCGCTGGTACGGCTCACGTTCCGGTGCCGCAGTTCTCGGCGGGGGTCTTCGTTGCCGGCGTGATCTATTGGACCGGCTGGGTGATGTTGGGTGCGTTGCTCGGACCCAGGATCGAAGACCTCGTCGCGCCGGCCTACATCGGCTACATCGTCGTGCTCGTACCCGTTGTCTGCGTGGCGTATCTCGTGTCCCGTTTTCTTCGCGCGCGTCGCCGGAGACGGGCGTTCGCTACCAGCGGTGATACGCGGGGTGACCCGGCTTGACCGCCACGAACAGACCGCGCGATGTCGCGCACACTTTTCCGCCCGCTCGCAGCTCCGCCTCGACGGTCGCGCGATCGTCGGAGACATCGACTGCGTGCGCGACGATCTCGATCTCACCATCGGTGGACGTCGGCCGGCGCATCTTGATCGTGTACTCCGCCGTGACCATCGGCGGCGGCGCGTCGGCGCCGTCCCGCTTCATCAGGTGGTAAGCGGCGGTCCAGAGCGAATGGCAATCCATGAGCGTGCCGATGGCACCGCCGGAGAGAACGCCGTCGTACGCCTCGTGGAACTTCTCCGGGCGCCACGTTAGGACGACCTCGTCGCCGCGCACGTGACTTTTGATGCGAAGGCCCCTGGCATTGCGCGGGCCACAGCCGAAACAGATGCCGTTCGGGGCGTAGCGGTCTTGCAGCGCGGCGTCGTCCACGCCGCGGAGCGTATCGCTAGGCCGCGCGAAGCCCATGCCCCGCGCGGATATCGCGACCTCGCGTAGCCTTGTTAGCTGTGCTCTATCGCGTGCCATCCGCAGATGGGACCGCGATCGCGTACCAAAGGACTGGGTCCGGTCCCGCGATCGTGCTCGTGCACGGCGGCGGCCTCGATGCGCGCCAGTGGTCGAGGGTCGTGCCACTCCTCGAGCGGGATCTCACGGTGTACGCGCTCGACCGCCGCGGCCGGGGAGGCAGCGGGCCGCTCCGGCCCGGACACAGCGTTGCGCACGAGGCGAACGATGCTGCCGCCACCGTCCGGGCGATCCCCGGCCCGGTGCACCTTCTCGGCCATTCCTCAGGTGCGCGCTACGCGATGGAGGCCGCGCTTCTGGTGGACGGCCTCGCGAGCCTGATCCTCTACGAGCCGTCGCTGCTCGGCCGGATCGGCGCGAGCGCGCTCGAGGAGCTCGCTGCGCGCGAGGCGGCCGGCGACGCCGAG
>JANNUM010000177.1:0-2587 GCA_031395235.1 Chloroflexota bacterium | reverse complement strand
CGCGGCGAGCGTCTGATCGCGATCGGTCATCGCTAAGCGAGATTACTGCGGCGTGCGGCTTACTGGGTCAGCAGCTCGGGCCGGACGGTCTGTTCGTAGAACGCGAGTGTCGTGTCGAACTTCGACACGACGCTCGCGTTCTACGAACAGACGGTCCGGCCCGAGCTTCTGAAGAGCCGCATCGTCCCGGTGCTGTTGACGCTAGGCGAGTCGCTGCCCGTGATCGGACGGCGCGCGGAGCTTCCGACCCAGTAACCCGCACGCCGCAGTAATCTCGCTTAGCGATGACCGATCGCGATCAGACGCTCGCCGCGCTCTGCGACGCATTCGTCCCCGGTGATGGCGACCTGCCCAGCGCGAGCCGCCTGGGTGTGCATCACGTGCTGCGTGCCGAGGTCACTGCGCTCGGGCGGCCCGCGCTCGTCGCGGAGCTCGATCAGCTCTTGGGCACCATCGAGTCTCCGCTGCTCAACCTCGCGCTCAGCGGCCGCGCTAGGCGCTTCACGTCGCTCGGCCAGGAGGAACGCGAGGAGTACCTGAAGCGCTGGGCCGCCAGCCGACTGCCGCTGAAGCGTCGCGCCTTCCAGGTGATGAAGCGGCTCGTCCTCCTTTATACGTATGGACAGGACGGCTCGCCCTACGCCGCCCGCAGTGGCTACGCGCCTCCTCTGCTCCCACCTCTGGCCGAGCCCGCGATGCTGCGCGCGCGCCGGCCCGTCGCGGGCGAGACGATCGACGCGGACGCCTGCGTCATCGGCTCTGGCGCCGGCGGCGGTGTCGCCGCGGCGGAGCTCGCCGCGGCCGGAAAGCGGGTCGTCGTGCTCGAGCGTGGGGCTCTCCGCA
This sequence comes from Chloroflexota bacterium, assembly GCA_031395235.1. Lineage (GTDB taxonomy): Bacteria > Chloroflexota > Limnocylindria > P2-11E > P2-11E > CF-39. Next base: position 1,744 of record JANNUM010000177.1, on the reverse strand, counting down.
CCGAGGCCGACTTCGATGGGCGGGAGCTCCCCGCGTACGCGACGCTCTTCGTCGATCGCGGCATCGCCGCCACGCGCGACCGCGCCATCGCGATCCTCGCCGGCTCCGCCGTCGGCGGCGGCACGATCGTGAACTGGAACACGTCGCTCCGGCTGACCCCGACGGTCCGCGAGGAGTGGCGTGCCGCGGGCATCGACGACCTTGACCCGCACTACGACGCCGTCAGCGCGCGCATCGACGTTGACACCGACGAGAGCGCGCGCAACGGGCCGAACGCGGTGTTGGAGCGCGGCCTCGGGACGCTCGGTCTCTCGAGCGCGACGATCGCGCGGAACGTCAGCGGCTGCGGCGACTGCGGCCATTGCACTCTCGGTTGCCGCCGTGGCGCGAAGCGCTCGACGCTGCGCACCTATCTCGCGGACGCGTGCGCTGGCGGAGCGGAGATCCTGCACGGGACGGACGTGCGACGGATCGAGACCGCGGACGGCCGCGTGACCGGTGTGGTCGCGCGCGTGTCCGGTGGAGAGATCCGCGTCCGCGCGCCGCTCGTGGCCCTGGCGGGCGGAGCGCTCCTGTCGCCGGCCCTCTTGCTCCGGTCGGGCATCGCGACGGCCCAGGCCGGACGCCATCTTCACCTTCACCCCGTTTCGGTCACCGCGGGCATCTACGACGAGGATCTCGGTGGCGTTTGGTCGGGCGTGCCGCAGTCCGTGCTCGGCGACTCCTTCGCGGAAGCGGAAGGCGCGCACGGCTTCCGGATCGAATGCCCGCAGGGTTACCCTGGCATCCTCGCCGCGTCGTTCCCGTGGTGGGGGAGCCGATCGCATGGCGAGCGCATGTCCGAGGCAAGGCACGCGGCGCCCTTCATCGCGATCGTCCGCGACCGCGGCGAGGGACGCATCACGATCGACCGCGACGGCGAGCCCAACATCGACTACGCCTGCGGCGAGCTCGAGCGACGGTTGTTGACCCGCGCGATGGTCGAATGCGCGCGCATCCACGTCGCCGCGGGCGCGCGCCGCGTGTTCACCCTGCACACGCCGCCGCTGATGCACGAGGGCGGTCCGATCGAGCCATTCCTGGACGCCATCGCTAGGCGCGGCGTCGTGCGCAATCGCGTGACGCTGTTCTCGGCGCACCAGATGTCGAGCTGTCGCATCGGAGCCAACGCCGTCGACTCCGTCGCGGATCCGGACGGGCAGGTGCGGGGCGCGCGCGGTCTGTACATCACCGATGCGAGCGCGTTCCCGAGCGCGGCCGGTGTGAACCCGATGCTCACCGTCATGGCGCTCGCGCGTCGGACCACGTCGCGGATGGTCGCAGGCTCATAAACTCAAGCGCAGCCACCCACGAGGGGAGATGTCCATGGAGCTGAGTTCCGGCGACGCCGCGCCCACGTTCGCGTTGACCGATGAGAACGGGAAGCTCGTCTCGACCGATGCGCTGCGCGGCAAGAAATACGTCGTGTACTTCTACCCGAAAGACGACACACCGGGGTGCACCGTCGAGGCCTGCCAGTTCAACGACGACCTGACCGCTTTCCAATCGCTGGGCATCCCCGTGTTCGGCGTTTCGCGTGACGATGCCGCGTCGCACCGCACGTTCCAGGAGAAGTTCTCGCTCAAGTTCCCGTTGCTTAGCGATCCGGACCGCAAAGCGCACGATGCGTATGGCGCGTGGGGCGACCGGCCCGGCCGCGGGGAGGGCGTGATCCGTTCGACGTTCCTGGTGGACGAGCGCGGGA
>JANNUM010000449.1:0-2888 GCA_031395235.1 Chloroflexota bacterium | reverse complement strand
CCCGACGATCTCTTCGTCGAATGAACGCCGCGCGCGTGGACACCCGGAGCGTCCCGCTCATCGTGGGTGCATCATGACATCCACCGATGGTCTCGCCAGAGAAGTTCCCCGACCCGGCCACTGACATCGCGCGCGCCGCTGGCGATGAGGGCGTGGCCGTTCTCGCCGGCGGATGCTTCTGGTGCGTCGAGGCCGTGTACAAGCAGCTCGACGGCGTGTCCGCGGTCACGTCTGGCTACGCCGGCGGCTCCGCCGACTCGGCCGACTACGAAAAGGTCTCTGGCGGTCGCACCGGCCACGCGGAAGCCGTCGAGGTGCGCTTCGATCCGGCGAAGATGAGCTACGGGCAGATCCTGAAGGTGTTCTTCTCGATCGCCCATGACCCGACAACGCGCGATCGGCAGGGCCCGGACGTCGGACGGCAGTACCGCTCCGCGATCTTCTACGCCGACGACGAGCAGCGCGGCGTGGCCGACGCGTACATCAAGCAGCTCGATGCGGTGCACATCTTCGATCGCCCCATCGTCACCGAGGTGCGACCGCTCGACCATTTCTACCAGGCCGAGCCGTATCACCAGGATTACGCCGAGCGGAATCCACTCAGCCCGTACATCCTCTTCAACGCGCGCCCGAAGGTGCAGAAGGTGCGCACCTACTACAAGGAGCGTCTGAAGCAGGCTTGAGGCTGGGTCAGCCCAACTGATACGCCGACGGGTCCACGTGCGCCGCGATGAGCGTCGGAACGTCGGACGATCTGGCCCTTAGGGCCTCGCGGCATTCGGCGACGGTCCGCACGTCGTGGCCCGTGATGCCGAAGCCCTTCGCGAGCGCCACATAGTCGAGGGCACCGAACGTCGTGCCGGTCACCGGATAGCCTCTCCGCTCCTGGCCGGCCTTGATCTGCGAGAGCGCGTCGTCGGCGAGAACGACGACGGTGACGCCGAGCCTCTCGCGCACCGCGGTCTCGAGCTCGGCCATCACCATGGCGAAACCGCCGTCGCCGAGCACGCACGCCACTTCCCGATCACGGTGGAGCAGCTTCAGCCCGAGCGCGGCCGCGAGGCCGTAGCCCATCGACGACAGGCCGTTCGACATGAAGAACGTCTTCGGCAGGTACATCGGAAGGCACTGCCCCGTGACGGCCTTGTTGTACCCGACGTCGCACGTCACCAGCGCGTCCTCGGGTAGCGCGGAGCGCAGCTCCGCGAGGACCTGCTGCGATGTGAGCCGGTCGCGCTTTGGCGTGACGAACGCGCGGAACCAGTCGCGGAATGCTTGCACCGCTTCTGGCGAGCGTTGCGTTGCGGGCTTGCCGGCGACCAAGCGGAGGACGTCGATCCCCTCGCGCACCGGACCAACGACCTCGGCCGCGCTGTCGTAGTAGCGATCGTCGTTGGGGAGCGGGCCGATGTGGATGACCTTGGCGGCGGCGCGCCAGTCGCGGTCGAACTCGACCGGGTCGAAGCCGATCATCAGCACGAGGTCCGAGCCGTCGATGTACTCGTACAGCTTGGCGGTGCCGAGCATCTCGATCGTCCCGAGGAAGAGCGGGTGATCCTCCCGGAACACGCCCTTCGCCTTCGGGCTGACCATCACCGGGATGCCCCACTCCTCCGCGAGGTTCCGCAGCGCGCCGACGGTGCCGTCGTCGTTGGCGTCCAGGCCCGCGAGGATCACCGGACGTTCGCTCTCGCTGAGCAACTGGGCGGCCCGGCCCGCCGCGACGCGATCGACCGCGGCGCTCGCCTCGTTGGCCCCGCGTGACACGACGCGAGTGGGCGGAGCCTCGTCGGGTCCTGCCGACGGCTGTCGCGGAACATCGCTCGGCACTTCGATGAAGATCGGACCGCGTCGCGCTCGCAGCGATTCGCGCAGCGCGCGATCGGTGACGTCGGCGGCGTTCGACGGTGTAAGACGCGCCTGCCACTTCGTGATCGGCGCGAACAGCGCTCGGAGGTCGAGCTTCTGATGCGTCGTGATCTCGAGGCGGTCGTCGGGAAGCTGTCCGGTGAACGCGATCAGTGGTGCCCGATCGAGATACGCCTGTGCGACGCCCGTCACGAGATTCGTGGCGCCAGGCCCGAGCGTCGCTACGCACACGCCCGGGATGCCGCTCGCGCTCGCCATCGCCTCGGACATGAACGCCGCCGTCGTCTCGTGCCGCGTGAGGACGAACTCGAGCCCAGCCTGACGGAAGCCCTCGATCAGATCGACGACCTCGCCGCCCGGATGACCGGTGACGTAGCGCACGCCCGCGGCGCGCAGATGCTCGCCGACGACGCGCGCGACGGTGGGCTCGGTCAGGCCGAGACCCTCCCGCGCAGCAAGAGCCACGCGCCGCTCGTGCCTGCGATGACCGTGAGGATGGCGCCAGGGATCAGCGGCCACCAGCGACCCGGCTCGCGGGCGCCGCTGGTGAGCCGGTCGATGCCGTAGATCACGAGGAACCCGAGGCCGAGGCCGAGCACCACGGGCTCGCCCCTCGCGCCGCCGTCTTCCAGCAGGATGCCGGCGCCGAGCCCGGTGAGAATGCCCGCGGGGATGAGCAGCCCGTACCGGCGGGTCGCGGCGTACGCGGTGGCGAAAACGAGCCCGATGACGAGGACGATGACGTCGGCGTCGAGGTGCATGAGCTGGACGGCGAACAGCGTCACGCCGACGACGATCAGGATCACGCCCGGTAGCCAACCGCTCATGTCGCGCACCGGCAAAGCATCACCTGTCTGGGTGAAACCTCAAGTCGGCGGGACCCGCTCCCCTGTACGGGGGATGCCGTTCGGGGGATGCGGGCCTACGGTTTCTGCAGGGAGCAAATGGTCACCTGGGAGATGCCCGACGGCACCGAGTTCCGATACCTCGGTATCGGTGTATCGGACGCCGCCCTGCGG
>JANNUM010000448.1:0-4851 GCA_031395235.1 Chloroflexota bacterium | reverse complement strand
GCCGAACGCGGGAATGCCGGAAATCTACTGCGGGCGCACGCTACGGACCGTCGGCCATCTTGTCACTTGGCTGCCACGACCGCGATCTCAACCAGGATGCGTGGGTCGGCCAGCTTGGCCTCGATGCAGGCCCGGCCAGGCAGATCCTCGCCTCCAGTCCAGGCTATCCACGGTTCGTTCATAGCGTCTCGATGGCGGATATCGCTCACCCAGATTGTGGCGAACACGATCTTGCTCTTATCCGTGCTGCAAAGCGTCAGAAGCCGGTCGACTTCCTTCAGGATCTGTTGCGTCTGACCCTTCGCGTCCTGCTGAAGGTCGTCAGCGACCAGGCCAGCAGTGAACACGAACCCGTTGGCCTCAACGGCCTTGGAGAAGTAAGGGCGAGTGGCATGAATCCCCGACGGCTCGTGCCGTTTGATCGTCATTGCACCGCTGATGCTACTTCGTGCATCACCGTCTGCACCAGTGGCCCACCAACGGAGCGGAGCCGAGCGCGCCGGGTACGTCGCGGATGTGCCAGCGCGGGCGATCGTGATGCGGCCCCCATGCAGGGGCTCGCGAAGCGTGCCGAGAACCTGGGGGGAGAACTGCGCCAGCTCGTCCAGGAACAACACGCCGGTGTGCGCACGGCGGATGTTCCTAGAGACCTCGGGGCGGAGTTGGACGCTAGATCAACGGGCGACGCTCATCAGGCTTCGCGCGCCGAGGGCGAAGAAGGTGATGCCGGGCGCGATGGCCATCAGTGCTCGGTCATCCTCGGTGTTGAAGAAGAACAACAGGATCGCCGCAGCGATGAGCATCGCGGCGGCCGATCGAGGAAGCAGGCCGGTCCGTAGGCTGGTGATGGCGAGCATGAGCATCCCCATGACGAAGCACAGGAAGCCGACGAACAGGAATGGCCACGGCGCGAGCATGAGCGTGCTGAGTGCAAGCAGGATCACGGAAGCCTTACCCCATGGCCCCGCAGCCCATGCCGCTTGGCCGTAGAGGAGCGCGAGGCCGACAAGGGTCAGCACGACCGCTGCCGCCAGGTACGGCGCAGCATCCGCACCGTCGCGGTACGTGGATGAAAGGGGCTCCGCTGGCCTCAGAAGCCGGAGCGTCGCCGTATCTCCATAGCGCTTGCTGGCGAATACCAGCGCGAACGCGACCCAGGCGAGCCCTCCGATGACAAGGGAGAGTGAGCCGAGCAAGCGTGTCATGTGACCTCCCGCGCGGACTTCCAAGAGGCGACGGTCGCCGCTTCGTCCGCTCAGGCTAGCGGGCAGGCGGGCAAGCCGTGTTTCGCCCGGTCTTTCACCGATACTGGTTGCATGCTGGTGTGCGCCAGGCGCTAAGTGTTCCTCGACCACCGCATGCCGCTTTTCCTAGGTCGCGGGTCGTTCTCCGCGCATCGCGCGCCAGCCCAGCGCGACCCACCCCAGCCCGAACAGCCCAATGATTGCAGCGCCCATGGCTGGTGGGATCACCTGCAGCGCAAACACGAGCGGCCACAGCGCGAGGAAGAACAAGCCGAGCCCGCCAGTGAGCAGCAGCAGACTACGATCGGCACCTCGCGCACTTGCGGCCACGAGGCACGCTGCCGCGCCGAGAATGGGCGTGCCCAGCGCGATCGGCGCGACGACCAGCGGCGGGCTTCCGATCGCGAGCCCTACACCACTCAGAACGCCTGCGCCGAGCGCTGCGAAGGCGAGGACACGACCGATCCCGACGAGCCGCCCTGCCCGCCCCCGCGCGAGCGTGACGAGCCCGAAGCCGCTCAGGATCAGCGCCGCGGTGCCAGGTACTCCGTACAGCAGATATAAGGCGCGGTCCGTGATGAGCTCTGATCATCACGAACACGCCAAAAACGATCCACAGGATGCCGCCGACCACCATTCCCGCCGCCGCAGGCATCGCCGCAACTCTATTCGACAGGGAGCGCTCGTTGCGCCCGTGGCGCTTCGGCACCCTTGACCGGGTGGCGCGCACGTGTACGACGCCCTCTGCATATATCCGGCAACGATCGTCGAAGTGACGCAAGACATGCGGGCATCGACGGCCGTCTAGGCTCAGGGACGAACGAAGAGAGCCGACCCCATCTCCTTCGCGGCCTCCCGCTGGAGACTCCGGACCCCACGGAAGCCGGTGCTGCCAGAATCGTTTTCAAGACCGCCGCATTCGACCACTCTGTCACCCCTCCGTATGCGAGTTCCCTAAGAAACTCGGCCGTTGCGCGCCAGTTGTGGGCGCGTTCGATACGTGTCCGATTAGCAACACACGCTCACAAACCCGCGAGCAGCGCATCGAATGTAGTCGCCACCTGGCGATGCATGGTCGGCGCGACCTGCGAGAAGGGGTCGAGGGTGGTCCCGACCGACGAGTGGCCCAGCATCTCGCTCACGAGCTCTTCGGCTCAGTGCCCGACGCGGATCGCCGCTACGTCGGTGATCGCGCCGGGCACTCGGTCCGTTAGGGCCAGAACCCCGCAGCCCAACTCACTTCCGCGAGCTTCTTCTGGCCCGCGAGCGAGGGGTGGAAGTAGTCACGGGTCGAGATGTCGCTCTGAGTGAACGCCGTGTCGAAGACGCGGTTGCTGTCGAACCGGCAGCGCGGGTACGGAGCACAGACCTCCGCCAGCTGCGTGTTGAATTCGACGTTCCGCTGCTTTACCGCCAGGCGCCGATTCTCGTCGACCGGGTCCGTCGAGAGCGGGTTGGCGAGCAGGGACTGGCAGATGCCGAACGACGACCAAGCCTTACGCGCGGAGGCGTTGTCCTTCAGGATCGCCCAGAGCTGATACGCGTTCGGGATGCTCACGACGTACACGTTCGCGTTCGGTGAACCAGCCGTCAGGGTCGTCATGGCGGTCTGGAACTGCGCGCGGAAGGTCAACACCGGGGTCATTGCGGCCTCGGTCGAGGTGCAGACGTCGTTGCCGCCCATGAGGATCGTGACGTACTGGACCTTGCGCGTATTCACCGCGGCCACCTGCGCGTTCAGGTCCGCCATCCTGGCGCCGCTCTTGGCATGGTTGAAGTTCTTCCCGCTGATCGCAGGGTTGGGGAGGAGGATCCGCCGGTAATGGCTGTTCACCGTCGTGCTTGTGCCGGTCGACCACGAAGCCGCCGGGTTGTCCAGCAAGGGAAGGAAGCCGGTGTTAAAGGCGCGCGTGATCGAATCTCCGGTGGAGGCCATCGAATTCGGCAGCGGGGGGGCCGCAGCCGCAGCCGTGCTGAATGTCAGGGTGAGCGAGAGCGAGAACGCGGCGACCATCAGGTGCCGCCTACGACGATGACCCATCTCCGCCTCCAGCGCCGGCGCCGTGCGCCGGTCCAGCGGACTGTGACCCGCGGGCGAGCTTCCGTCAATGTGAAACGGCATCAGGCGGCTGACCTCATAGACGTCCTTGAGCAGCCCCGGCGCGTCGGCCAACTCCGCCTGCGGCACACGCCGCGTCCTAGGTTTCAAGACCGCCGCATTCGACCGCTCTGCCTTACCTGATGCCTATGCCAGCCGTCGGTTCATGCTGGCAGCATGGCCCCCATCGACACGACTCGGGTGGACGTATGGCTGTGGGCCGTCCGGCTCTATAAGAGCCGTTCGGCGGCGACGGCCGCTTGCCGGGGCGGCCACGTCCGCGTGAACCGCATCGCGGCCAAGGCGTCGACGCCGGTGAAGATGGGCGACCGCGTCGAGGCGTTCGTGGAGCGCAAGCGCATCCTCGAGGTGGTCGTCGTCATCAACAAGCGGGTCGGCGCCGCGGTCGCGGCGACGTGCCTCATCGACCACAGCCCGCCTGTTCCAGTGGTCAGGCGTCTGCCACGGGTCGCTGTCCGCGAGCCTGGCTCGGGCCGTCCGACCAAACGCGAACGCCGCGTGCTCGATCGGTTCAGGGGCACATAGATCCCAAGGTGACGACGCCGTTCCTCAAGCGCCTGCGGAAGGCATGCGAACTCGTGGGCGCGAAGCTCGAGGTCATACCAGGCGCGGACAACTCGGGGAAGATCACCCTTCCATCCGGGCGCGTGCGCTACTTCCACCGCTTGCACTGGGACCTCAACACACTGGGTGCGGCGGCGATCGCTCTCGACAAAGCTGCGACCGCGCGCGTGCTCAAACGCTGCGGCCATACGGTCCCGACTGGACGCAGCTTCTACTACGTCGGGCGCCTGCGCGAGACACGCGATATCGGAAGCGCGTACGCGTATGCGAAGAGGCTGGGCCTGCCGGTGCTTCTCAAACCGAATGACAGCTCCAGCGACCAGCACGTGTCCGTCGCCTATACCCGCGCGCAGTTCTACGCGGCCGCCCGCGAAGTCTTCGCCGCCTCGAAGAAGCTGCTGGTGCAGCGCATCGCCCGCGGCAGCGACTGCTCGATCGTCGTCCTCGACGGCCAAGTCCTCATGGCGAGCGAGAAAACGAGGCCGTACGTGCTCGGCGATGGCCACTCCAGCATTCGCAAGCTGATCGCGGCGAGCCAGCGGCGCAGCCGCGCGGCAGGGCAACCCAGCGATCTGCGCGTAGACGACATCAGGGTGGGCCGGCACCTGGCCCACAGGCGCCAGACACTTGCAACGGTGCCTCGACTAGATCAACGCGTCGAGCTACTCCCCTGCGGCAATCTTGGCGTGGGCGGTGACGTTCGGGTGGTGACCGACGTGCTGCACCCGAAGCTGAGGGCGCTCGCGATCCAGGTGGTTGCCGACCTCGGGCTGCGCCTCGCCAGCGTGGACCTCGTCCTCAGCCAACCATCCGATGCGCCGCCAAAGAGATGCACCGTGCTGGAGGAACGGCGTCGTCACCTTGGGATCTATGTGCCCCTGAACCGATCGAGCACGCGGCGTTCGCGTTTGGTCGGACGGCCCG
>JANNUM010000432.1:0-17744 GCA_031395235.1 Chloroflexota bacterium | reverse complement strand
GTCGGCGTGGAGGACGGTGACGACCCAGAACACGCCGTAGTCCTCCATCCAGGTCGCGCCTTCGATCAATGGACGGATGCCCAGACGGTACGTGCCCGGCAATACCGGCGCCTGCACGCTGAACTGGAACCACGCGATTTGACCCGGGCCGACGTATGCCGCCGGCTGCACGGCGACACGATTGAAGCGCGGCCAGCCGGTCGCGGGCGAGCCGCGCCCGCCATCGCCGCCGAGGATGCTCGGCTGATCCTGTCCGGGCTCGGAGTCCCAGGTCCCGAGGTAGGCGACCTCGCCCAGTCGGCGGCTGACCCAGCCGCGCGAGCCGGAGTTGTAATACGCGACCGTCGCGGTCGCCCGCTCGCCCGCGCAGAGGCTCATATATCCGGACTGCCCGTACCAGGACGCGTGGAATCCCGCGATGCCACTGGGCACGCGCGTTGGTGGCGCGATGCCGGGGCCGACCGAGCCGGCGCACGTGGCTCCCGCCGGCACTGGCCCCGCGGCCGCGAGCGAGGCGATGAGCACGACCACGCCGATGACTGGTCCCATCACCCTGTCAACTCTGCGCCTTTCGCGCCGTGACGGGAACGCCGCGGTTGTGGCCGCGATACGCTGGCAAGCGTGCCCGCTGCGCCACCGCGTGCCGTATTGAGCCCCGGGTTCCGGCTTGTCTTCCGCCTTGAGATCGCCAACCGGCCCGGCATGTTCGCGCAGGTCGCCACGCGCGATGCGGCTCTCGCGCGAAAGACCGCGACGCAGGAGATGTAGCCGTGCTCATCCATCGTCACGACGAACCGCTCAGCGACGCCGAGTGGCACGCGTTCCTCACCGAGCACGATTTCGGTGAGCTCATCGCGCCCGGCGTCGGCAGGGACCTTCCGATCGTCGTGCCGGCCCACTTCATCTACGACGGCGACAAGACCGTGCTGCTCCACCTCGCGAAGCCGAATCCGGTCTGGGACGCGCTGGCGGAGCGGCCGCGGGCTCTGCTCTCGGTGTTCGGCGCCTACACGTACATCCCGGGTCACTGGAATCAGGATGAGTACGGTGTCCCGACCTCGTACTACGCGGCGGTGCAGCTCGCGTGCGACACGGAAGTGATCGATGACTCCGCACAGGTCGCGGCGATCCTCGAGCGGCAGCTCGCGCACTTCCAACCGGAGGGGAAGCACGCGCCGGTCGAGCCGGGCGACAACCCGTACGGGAATCGGCTTGCCTCGATACGCGGCATACGCCTGTCCGTTACGGACGTGCGAGCGAAGTTCAAGTTCGGCGCGAACCGCACGGTCGAGCATCGGCAGGCCGTGGCCGCGAAGCTCGCGGAGCGCGGACGGCCACTCGACGTCGAGGCACGCGCGCACGTCATGCGACGCACGCCGCAGGAGTGATGCCCGACCCGCTCTTCCTCGCAGGGGTCGCTGCCGGTGGCGTGCTGATCGCCCTCGGTGTGCGCCTCGCGCTGGAGCGGCGCTGAACCGGACCGGCGAAAAGGCCTAGGCGTCCCGCCGTGTCGGCGGGATGACACCCATGCGGCCGGCGCGATAGTCCGCGATCGCCTGGATGATCTCCTCGCGCGTGTTCATCACGAACGGGCCGTAGAACGCGATCGTCTCACGGATCGGACGACCGCCGATCAGCAGGATCTCGAGGCGCGGCGCGCGGCTCGTTTGCTGTGCGTCGGCCGCGACCGCGACCGCGTGGCCCGGTCCAAAGATGGCCAGCTGACCCTCGTGCAGCGCGATCTTCCCGATACCGGCGGTGCCGCGCCCCGACAGCACGTAGGCCAGCGCGTTGAACTCGCGCGGCCACGCCAGCTCGAGCCGCGCACCCGGCGCGACACTCGCGTGCGCGTAGACGATCGGCGTGTGCGTGAGGCCGGGACCGGCGTGGCCGGCCAGATCGCCGGCGATGAGGCGCACCAACGACGATCCGTCGTGCGACGACAGCAGGCGCACGTCGCTTCCGCGGATGTCCTGATACCGCGGCGGGCTCCACTTCTTGTCCGCCGGCAGGTTCACCCACAGCTGCGTGCCGTGGAAGAGGCCCCCCTTGAGCAGAAGCTCATTCGTCGGCATCTCGGAGTGGACGATGCCGGCGCCCGCGGTCATCCACTGCGTGGCGCCGTCGGTGATAAGACCGCCGCCACCGGTCGAGTCCTTGTGCTCGAGCGCTCCATCCATGATGTACGTGACCGTTTCGAAGCCGCGGTGCGGATGATCGGGCGCGCCCTTCGCCTCGCCAGGCGAATACTCGACCGCTCCGAGGTGATCGAGAAGAAGGAACGGATCGGTCAGGTTGGGATCGATCCCGGGGAACGGACGCCGCACCTGGAAGCCCTCGCCCTCGAGCGTCACCACCGCGTTGACGACGCCGAGCACCGGCCGCACCGCGGACGCGAGGTCGGGCCGCTCGATGCGCGGTAACGCGAGGGTGTCAGCTTCGACTGCGGGCATCGGTCAGTGAAACAGTCCGCGGACGACGCGCATTCCCTGGATCACAAGGCCGTCGGCTTGTACGCGACCCACAACAGCAGGCCGGAAACGAACAGAAGCACCGCTCCGATCGCGGCCCACACGATCTGGCCGGTCATGAAGGAGCCCGGAAGGACGCCGACGCCCTGGAGGATCCAGACCACACCGGTCAGATCGCAGAGGATCGCGAGGGCGGTGAGGATGCCGCGGCGCACATACGCACGATAGACTTGTCACATGTCCCCTTACCGAGGCCTCGCGTAGCCATGCGCCGGACCGATATCCGCAACATCGCGATCATCGCCCACGTCGACCACGGGAAGACGACGCTGGTCGACGCCATGCTGCGTCAGAGCCACATCTTCCGCGACAACCAGCAGGTCGCCGAGCGGGTCATGGATTCCAACGACCTGGAGCGCGAGCGCGGCATCACGATCATGGCGAAGAACACCGCGGTCATCTACCGCGGGACCAAGATCAACATCGTGGACACGCCCGGCCACGCCGATTTCGGCGGCGAGGTCGAGCGCGTGATGAACATGGTCGATGGCGTCCTACTGCTCGTCGACGCCGTTGACGGTCCGATGCCGCAGACGAAGTTCGTGCTGCGGCAGGCGCTCCGGCGCGGCCATCGCGCGATCGTGGTCATCAATAAGATCGACCGGCCGAACGCGCGCCCCGTGCACGTCCTGAACGAGACTTTCGACCTGTTCCTCGACCTCGGGGCCGCTAACGAGCAGGCCGAGTTCGTCACCGTGTATACGAACGCGATCATCGGCGCCGCCAGCACCGACCACCGTCACATCGGCACGACGCTCGAACCGCTCTTCGACGCGATCGTCGAGGCCATCCCCGCGCCCGACGTGGACGCCGACGCACCGGCGCAGCTGCTCGTGACGACGACCACGTACGACGACTACAAGGGCAAGATCGCCGTCGGCAGACTCCAGAGTGGGGTGCTGCGCAAGGCGCAGAACGTCATGCGCATCGACCATTTCGGCGCGCTCACGCCCGCGCGGGTCACGCAGCTCTTCACCTTCCAGGGCCTGGCGCGCCAAGAGGTCGACGAGGCTCGGGCCGGCGACATCATCGCGGTCGCAGGCGTGCCCGACGTCGGCATCGGCGACACGATCGCCGATGCCGCCAACCCGCGACCCCTTCCGCCGATCCGCGTCGAAGAGCCGACGCTGCGGATGACGTTCGCCGTGAACACGAGCCCCTTCGCCGGGCGCGAGGGCACGCACGTCACGAGCCGCAAGCTGCGCGAGCGCCTCTACGCGGAGCTCGAGCGTGACGTCGCGCTGCGCGTGGCCGATACGGAGAGCCCCGACACGCTCGTGGTCAGCGGCCGCGGCGAGCTGCATCTCGCCATCCTCATCGAGACGCTGCGCCGCGAGGGTTACGAGTTCCAGGTGTCGCGGCCGGAGGTCATCTTCAAAGACGAGGGCAGCGAGCGGCTCGAGCCGTTCGAGCAGCTGGAGGTCGAGGTCGCGCAGGACGTCCTCGGTCAGGTCGTGGAGCTTGCTGGCCAGCGCCGCGGGGCCTTGGTCGACATGAAGTACCGCGACGACGGCAGCGCGCACTGCGTGTACAGGATCCCGACACGCGGTCTGCTCGGATTCCGGCAGGCGTTCCTCACGAACACGCGCGGCAAGGGCGTCATGAACACGCTCTTTGCCGGCTACGGCCCGTACGCCGGCGCGATCGAGTCGCGCGATCTGGGCTCGCTCATCGCGTTCGAGGCGGGCACGACCACGACGTTCGGCTTGAACCAGGCCCAGGAGCGCGGCCAGCTCTTCATCGGTCCCGGCGTTGAGGTGTACGAGGGCATGGTCGTCGGTGAGCACATCCGCGACCGCGATCTCGAGGTGAATGTCGTGCGCAAGAAGCACCTCACGAACATGCGCAGCAGCACCTCGGACATCGCCGCGAAGCTCGATGGCATGCGCGACCTCTCGCTCGACGACGCGGTCGAGTTCCTGGCCGACGACGAGCTACTCGAGGTCACACCGCTGGCCTACCGCATCCGCAAGCGCGTCCTGGCGAAGCCGGACCGCGATCGTCTCGCTGGGCAGCGAAAGAAGCAAGCGGCCGCCGTCTGAAAGGCGATCCACGCGCTATTGTCGGTCGTGTGACGTCCCGTCATAGCGACGCTGCCCTGCTCGCCGAGGTCGAGCCTGCCGTCGCGAAGCTCCTCGACCGGCACATCGGTGTCGCGAAGGAGTGGTTCCCGCACGACTACATCCCGTACAGCCTGGGCCGTGACTTCGACAAGGAGCCGTGGACCCCGGACCAACCGCGACTGACCGGCGTTGCGCAGACCGCGTTCGAGGTCGGCTTGCTCACCGAGGACAACCTGCCCTCGTACCACCGCCTCATCCACAAGATGTTCGAGCAGGGCGACGGCGCGTGGAAGAACTGGATCAACCGCTGGACCGCCGAAGAGGGGCGGCACGCGATCGTCATCCGCGACTACCTCATCGTGACGCGCAACATCGACCCCGTCATGCTCGAGCGCGGCCGGATGCAGAACGTGCTCACGGGCTACGACCACGACGTCAACGTGCTCCAGGGGCTGGCGTACACGTCGTTCCAGGAGCTCGCCACGCGCGTGTCGCACCTCAACACCGGCAGGTACTCCGACGACCCGGTCGCCGACCGCATCATGACGCGCGTCGCGCAGGACGAGAACCTCCACATGGTCTTCTATCGGGACGCGCTCGCCGCGATGCTCGAGGTCGCGCCGTCTGAGGTCGTCACGGCGATCACGCGCGAGGTCCTGGACTTCGCGATGCCTGGCGCTGGCATCGCCGGCTTCACGCGGAAGGCTGCGAAGATGGCCGACGCGGGAATCTACGACCTGCGAATCCATCACGATGACATCCTGTGGCCGCTGCTGCGTTACTGGAGGATCTTCGAGCGCACCGGTCTCGACGCCGAGGCGGAGCACGACCGCGAGCGCCTTCGCAGCTTCCTCGACCAGCTCGACGCATCGGCGCGCAAGTACGAGGAGCGGCGCGCGGCACGCCGCGATCGCGAGAGCAGCGCCGCCGAATAACCGGGCAGCCTCGCGTGTCCGTGACCATCTCCACCGACGCACCAAGCTACGGGCGGCTGTTCGCGACCCTGGGCTTCCCGCGCCTTGTCGCGAGCATGCTGCTCGCGCGCGCCGCCGGGCAGATGGTCGCGCTGATCCTCGTTCTGCTCGCGCTGCAGCGTTACGGCTCGGCGGAGCTCGCGGGCCTGGTCACCTTCCTTGCGGTCGCGCCAGGGATCGTCGCGAGCCCGATCGCCGGCCTCGGCACGAGCCACGTCGATCTGCTGCAGCTGCACAACCTCGTCGATCAGACGGAATGGGACACGGCGATGGGACCGGACGGCGCCCTGCGCGCGGCGGTCGAAGCGCGCGACGCGGGGCTCGTGCGCTTCATCGGCGTGACCGGTCACGGTCTCCGTGCACCGGCGCAGCACCGCTGCAGCCTTGAGCGATTCCCGTTCGACTCGGTGCTCTTTCCCTACAACTGCGTCCAGCTTCGCGACGCTGGCTACGCCGCTGACATCGCCACACTTATGCGCGCGTGCGAGGAGCGCAGCGTCGCGATGCAGACGATCAAGGCGATCACGCTTGGGCCGTGGCACGCCGAGCGTCCGGCGACGCCCACGACGTGGTACGAGCCGCTCCACGACGAACGCGACATCGCGCTCGCCGTGCGCTGGGTCCTCGGCGAGCCACGTGTCTTCCTCAACACCGTTGGCGACGTCGGGATCCTGCCGCTCGTCCTCGACGCCGCGTCGCGCGCCGGACCACGACCAACGAACGCGGAGATGGACGACCTGCTTACGCGCCGGGAGATGAGCCCGCTCTTCGTCTCCTAAGCGTTCGACGCGTCCACGAGCGCGACGACGCGGTCGAGACCGCGCGGACTATCCGCTCTGCCGTCCGGTGGCAACAGGTGGAACCGCAGACCGGCCTTGAGCGCGCCTGCGTCGGCGACGGGATGGTCGCCGACCATCAGCGTCTCGGGAGGCTTCGTGCCCAGCGCTTCGCAGGCGCGGAGGAAGACCCTGGGATCGGGCTTCTCGGCGCCGACCTCGAACGAGTGCGTGAACGCATCCACCAGATCGGCGAACCCATGCTCCTGGAAGATCGGGCGCAGGTCGCGGGGTACGTTGCTCACGATGCCGATCCTGATCCCCCGCGCGCGCAAGGCACGCAGCGTGGGAGCGGTGTCCGGGTAGGGGATCCACGCGAGCGGATCCATCACACGCTCGTACAGCGTGGTCGCGATCCCCGGGACCGCGGCGTGCGCGCGCTCGAACAGCGCGGTCCAGACCTCGCGGTGCGCGGCCGCGGTCAGGTCGCGCCCCTTTGCCAGCTCCTCCGGCGCCTTGCCCGCCTCCCACAGCGCATCCCAGAGCGCGCGCGCACGTTCAAGATCGAACGGGACGCCGCGCTCCTCCGCGGCCTTCACGATGACGCTGGCCGCATCGGGTGGTGAGAACAGCGTGTCGCCCCAATCGAACAGCACGCCGCGGATCGCCGTCGTCTTCACCAGAGGACTCGCGCCGAATAGCCGGCGAGGCGCGGGTTCTTGCTGAGGATCGCCAGCTCCTCGATGAGGGCTTGCGCCACGAGGAGCCGATCGAACGGATCCCGGTGCACGTCGGGCAGCGTCGCGACCCGAAGCGCATGTTGCACGCGTACCGGAAGGACCTGGAAGGCGTTCTCCTCGACCTGCTTCGGGATATAGCGCTCGGCATCCTCAGGCAACGTCACGCGGCCGAGGGTCGACTTGATGGCGATCTCCCACGCGCTCGCCGCACTGAAGAAGACCTCGTTGTTCCCATCGCTGATGATCCGTCTGGCTCGCCGCGAGAGCTGCTCGTCATCCGTCACCCACCAGAGGAAGGCGTGCGTATCGAGGAGGATCCTCACTCGAAGCGCTTCTGCAGCTCCTTTGGCAGGGGTGCGTCGAATTCTCGCGTCACGACGATCTGGCCGCGAGCGCTGCCCGGAGCCCGTCGATCGACCCGCGGTAGCAGCGGGACGATCTTCGCCACAGGGCGACCGGCCTTGGCAAGCGTGATCTCCTCGCCCCGCGCCACCCGCTCGATGAGGCGCGAGAGATGGGTCTTCGCCTCGTGGATGTTCACCGGCCGCATGATCCGAGACTAGACTAACCAGTGGACTAATTCAACCGGGCGGCGCGCGTCCGGTATCCCGCCCTACCATGCGCGGACCGTGGAGGGAGAGATCCATGCGTGTCGCGATCCTCGGTGTCGGCCGCCTCGGCGCGTTCCACGCCAAGGTCCTGAGCGAAACGAAGGACGTGGACGAGCTGCGCGTGTACGACGCGGACGCCGCACGCGCGAAGGACGTCGCCGGTTCACTGAAGGCGAAGGCGGCCGCGAGCGTGGACGAGGCGCTCAAAGGCGTGGATACGGCGGTCATCGTCACGCCGACGGACACGCACGCGCCGCTCATCAAGAAATGTCTCGATGCGCGCATCGCAACGTTCTGCGAGAAGCCGATCGCGATCGGGATCCCCGAGACGCGCGACATCGTCGCGCACGTCGAGCGAACGAAGGGACGGCTGCAGATCGGCTTCCAGCGCCGCTTCGACGTCGGCTACCGCGCCGCGCGCGAGGCGATCCGCGCCGGAAAGCTGGGGAACGTGTTCTCGTTCTTGATGGTGAGCTGCGACCGCCTGCCGCCACCGGATGCGTACGTCGCGAGCTCCGGTGGGCAGTTCAAGGATCAGCTCATCCACGACTTCGACATCACCCGCTGGCTTTTCGGCCAGGAAGCGGTCGAAGTGACCGCGACCGGCTCGACGCTCGGCTTTCCCCAGTACGAGGCGATGCAGGACGTCGGCACGTCGGCCGTCCTCCTTCGTCTCTCCGGCGGCTCGCTCGGCCTCATCACCGGGCTGCGACACAACGAGGCGGGCTACGACATCCACGTCGAGATCCACGGCGCGAAGGACACGCTCGCGATCGGCGTCGACCCGCGGACGCCCTGGCGCTCCGTCGAATCCGACGCAACGCCGCTCGCCGGGCCGCCGTACCCGTCGTTCTTCGTCCGCTTCGACGGCGCGTACCGGGCGGAGCTCGCGCATTTCCTGCGCTTCGCGCGCGGCGACGCCGAGGACGCCTGCACCGCCGCGGACGCGCTTGAAGCGCTGCGTATCGCCGAGGCCGCGGGCCGCTCGTACCGCGAGCGGCGGACCGTGAAGCTCGCCGAGATCACATGACCCTCCGGGTGACCTTCATCGGGAGCGGCAACGCCTTCGCGGACGGTGGCCGCTCGCACGCCTGCATCCACGTGAGCGCTCCGGGCGTTTCGCTGCTGCTCGACTGCGGCGGTTCGTCGTTGCCCGCGATCAAGCGCGAGATCGATGCGGAGGCCATCGACGCCGTCGCGATCAGCCACCTACACGGCGACCACTTCGGCGGCATCCCGTACCTGGTCATCGAGCAGCATTTCGCGGGACGGACGGCGCCCCTCGTGATCGGCGGACCGCGCGCGCTCCCCGAACGGCTGCGTGCCGCGGAGTCCGCGCTCTATCCGGATTTCTTCCGCAAGACGAAGGTCGGGTTCCCGATCCGAGAGATCGTGCTCGGCGCGAACGAGACCGAGCTCGGCGGTGCGCTCGTGAGCGCGCTTCCGGTCAAACACGTGGCGGAGTCAGACCCGCATGGCCTGCGGGTGCGGGTGGGCGACAAGGTCGTTGCGTACTCGGGCGATGCCACGTGGAGCGACGACCTGGCGCGCGTCGCAAAGGACGCGGATCTCTTCATCTGCGACGCGTCGTTCTTCGACCGCGACGACCCATCGCACATCTCGTATCGCACCCTCATGACCCACCGCGACGAGCTGGACTGCAAACGTATCGTGCTCACGCACCTCGGCGCGGAAACGCTGGCGCGTATCGGCGAGCTCGAGCTCGAGCATGCCGTGGACGGGACCACGACCCTGGTCTGACCCGCCCGGAGCTCAACCGACATCGGTCTCGGCCAGGACCGCAAGATCGCGCCGGCCACGCGCCGCGCCGTACAGACGCACTCCGAACGGCAGGATGAAGAACGCGATCGCGATCACGAGGATCGCGAGCGTCAGTGGCCGCGTCAGCAGCGTGACGACGTTGCCGTCGGTCATGATCATCGCCCGCCGGAAATTGTTGTCGATGAGCGGCCCGAGAACGATGCCGAGGATCACCGGCGCCAGCGGGTAGTTGTAGCGCCGCATCAGGTAGCCGACGCAGCCGAGCGCGAACACGACGGCCAGGTCGAAGGCGCTGCGGTTCAATGAGTACACCCCGACCGCGGACACGACGAGGATGCCCGCGTGGAGCAGCGGTTTCGGGATGTCCAGGAGCCGCACCCAGATCCCCACGAGCGGGAGATTCAGCACCAGCAGCGCCACGTTCGCGATGTACAGGCTGGCGATGAGTCCCCACACCAGGTCCGGGCGACTGGTGAACAGGAGCGGACCGGGCTGGAGCCCGTAGATCTGGAACGCGGCGAGCATGACCGCGGTCGTGCCCGAACCCGGTATGCCAAGGCCCAGCAACGGTACGAGCGCCCCGCCGGCCGACGCGTTGTTCGCGGCCTCGGGCCCGGCGACGCCTTCGATCGCTCCCTTGCCGAACTCCGCGCGGCGCTTCGAGACGCGCCGCTCGAGCGCGTAGGAGAGGAATGACGCGATCGTGGCGCCGGCGCCGGGCAGCGCGCCGATGAAGAAACCGATGCCGGAGCCGCGCAGCCACGCGGGGACCGAGCGCCGGAACTCCTCACCGGTCATCCAGGCGGAGCCGCGCACCGTCTGGCGCTCCTCGGCCTGCTGCGAGCGCAGGGTCGCCGCATAGGCGAACACCTCTCCGACGGCGAAGAGCCCGATCGCGCCGAGCACGACGTCGATCCCGTTCTCAAGCTCGTTGACGCCGAAGGTGAGCCGCAGCTGGCCGGTCTGGTTGTCTGTCCCGACGAGGCCCAGCGCGAGGCCGAGCAGCGTGGCGAACAACGCTTTGGGCGCCGACGTGCCCGACAGGCTGGTCACGGCCGACAGCGCGACGAGCATGATCGCGAAGTACTCGGGCGGACCGAGCTTGACGGCGAACTGCACCAGCGCCGCCGCGAGGAACATCAGCCCGATCGTCGCGAGCGTTCCCGCGACGAACGAACCGATGGCGCTCGTGGCGAGCGCTGCGCCCGCGCGGCCTTTCTTCGCCATCTGGTAGCCGTCGATCGCGGTGACGACCGAGGCGGATTCTCCCGGCGTGTTGACCAGGATCGACGTCGTTGATCCGCCGTACATTGCGCCGTAGTAGATCCCGCCGAACATGATGAACGCAGGTACCGGGTCGAGCCCGAAGGTGATGGGGAGCAGCAGCGAGATCGTGAGCGCGGGTCCGATGCCAGGCAGCACGCCGATCGCCGTCCCGAGTACCACGCCAATCGCCGCGTAGGCGAGGTTCTGCGCCGTGAGCGCGGTCGCGAACCCGCCGAGGAGCAAGCTGAAGACGTCCATCGCCCGCTAGAAGGGGAGCGGTCCGTTGGGGAGATCGACGGTGAGGAAGCCGACGAACAGCCAGTACACCGCGAGGACGAACACTGCTGACGCGATCGCGTCGCGCGCCGGCGACCGGCTGCCGAGGGCATGCGCCTCGAAAATAAAGAACGCGGTGCCGCTGATCGTGAACCCCAGCGGCACGAACGCCGCGAGGAAGGCCGCGAACGCGATCGCGGTGACCGCCAGCGGCCGCCGGTCGAACGGCTCGAGGGCGGAGGCGGTCCGCTGCCGCACGGTATCGACAAAGAGCCAGGCCGCGCTCGCGAGCATGAGGGCGCCGATCGCGAGTGGGAAGACCGCCGGGCTGACGACCCCGAACCCGGGGTCCGTGGTCGTCAGGCCACCGGCGAGCACCGCGATCGCCACGAGCACGATGAGCGCCGCACCGATCGCGTCAGGATGCCGCGCGATCACTTCACCAGGCCGAGATCCGTGAGCGTCGCACTGAGGCCCTTCTCCTCAGCGGAGACGAAAGCCGGGAGGTTGTCCGTGGTGAAGTTGTCGAACCAGTCGTTCTTGGTGGCGAAGTCCTGCCAGGTCTTGCCGTCGTGGACCTTCTTGATAACGGCCTTGAGCTGCGCGAGGTCGCTGGCGGAGATACCGGGCGGCGCCCCGAGCAGCCGCCAGTTCACGAGCGTGATGTCGATGCCCTGGCTCTTCAGCGTCGGGATCGTCTTCGCCGTCGCGAGCGGCTGGTCCGCGGAGACCGCGAGCGCCTTCATCGTGCCGCTATCGATCTGACCCTTGAACTCGCCGTAGCCGGAGATGCCGACCTGGACCTGGCCGCCGATTATCGCGGCCGCCGCCTCGCCGCCGCCGGCGAACGGCACGTAGCTCTTCCAGCTCTTCACGTCGCCGCCCGCGGCCTTCACGAGGAGCGCGGCCAGCTCATGGTCGATGCCACCGGCTGAGCCGCCCGCGAACTTGATGCTGTTCACGTCCTTTTTGAGCGCGTCAATGACGTCCTTGATCGACTTGAGCGGAGAGTTGGCCGGCGTGACGATGACCTCGCTCTCGGCCATGAGCCGTGCGACCGGGGTCAGCTGCGACACCTTCGCCTCGGTCTTGCCGGTGATCTGCGAGCCGAGCGTGACGCGGCCGATGACGATGAGCGAGTACGAGTCGCCCGTCTTCCTCAGCACCTGCGCCATCCCGACGGTTCCCCCGGCGCCGGGGACGTTCGAGACGGTGACGTTTACGTCAACGAGCTTGTCCTCGGTCAGCGCTCGCCCGATGAGCCGGGCCGTCGTGTCGAAGCCGCCGCCGGGCCCCGCCGGGGCCATGATGTCGATCGCCTTCGTCGGATACTTGGGCGTGGGGCTCGCCGCCGCGGTGCCGGCCGACGTCGGCGTGGCTGTCGATGGCGCCGTGGTCGTCCCGCCGCAGGCCGCGGCGAGTATCGCGATGGCCGCGAGAGCAGCGTAGATGCGCGTGAAGCGGCTCATATGTTTCGTCCTCCTATGAGCACGTCATGATGACGCGAAGAGCGGGAGACTGCTTGTCAGCCGGCTGCACTACTCGGCGATGACGTGGATCCGTTCGGGCTTCACCGCGACGGTCACCGGTCCATCGAAGTCGGCGGCCGCGCCCGGATCGGGCTGATCCACGATCCACTCGCGCCCGTCGACGGTCACCCAGTAACGCATGAGGTCGCCAAGGAAGGCGCGCCGCGCGACGACGCCGGGAAGGCGTATGCCGTCCGGGTCCGCTGATGGCGGCCGGAGCGCGAGCGCCTCGGGTCGCACGCAAAGGCGAACCTCGCGTCCGCTCTCAAGCGCGAGGCCGGCGGGCTTGCGCACCGTGACGACGCGCTGGCCGAACGCGACGACGACCTCGTCGCCGCGCATCTCGCGCACGGTCCCGGGGACGAGGTTGACCGCGCCGACAAAGTCCGCGAGGAACGACGTCTCTGGGTGATAGTAGATCTCCCACGGCGTCCCGGCCTGCTCGACCTTCCCGGCGTTCATCACCGCGATCCAGTCCGAGAGCGACAGCGCTTCATCCTGATCGTGGGTGACGTACACGAACGTCATCTTCAGCTGCTGCTGAAGGGCGCGGAGCTCCCACCGCAGCGAGACCCGCAGCTTCGCGTCGAGATTGGAAAGAGGCTCGTCGAGCAGGAGGATCTCCGGCCGCAGGACGAGCGCGCGGCCCACCGCGACGCGCTGCTGCTGGCCGCCGGACAGCTGGTTCGGCCAACGGCCGCCGAGCCCGGCGAGTCCGACGAACTCGAGCGTCTCATTCACGCGACGCTCACGCTCCTTGCCCGACGCGCCCTGGACGCGGAGCCCGTAGCCGACGTTGTCCTTGACCGTCATGTGCGGAAAGAGCGCGTAGTCCTGGAACACCATGGCGGTGCCGCGGCGGTGGGCCGGGAGCTCGTTGATTCGTTTGCCGCTCAGCACGATGTCGCCGACGTCGGGGTCGTAGAAGCCCGCGATCATGCGCAGCGTCGTCGTCTTGCCGCACCCTGATGGTCCGAGCAGGGTCGCGAACGCGCCGCGCGGTATGTCGAACGAAACATCGTCGACCGCGGCGACAGTGCCAAAGCGCTTGGTCACATGATCTACGCGAAGATGCGATGCCTCAGCCACGAGCCATTCCCAACGCCAGCCTGCCGCGGGAGGCGAGCGAGACGATTACCAGGACCACCACCGCCATTCCGATGTCCACCACGGTGAAGGCGGTGGCACCGCCCCAGTTGAAGTCGCTCACAAGCTGGAAGATGGTGATCGTGGCCGTCGTCGACTGTGCCGTGAAGAGGAAGATCACCACCGACAGCGTCGTCACGGCGCGCACGAACGTCGTCACGAAGCCGACGCGCAGCGATCCGCCGAGCATCGGGACGAGCACGTCACGGAACATCCGCAGGCCGCTCGCGCCGAGGCTCGTCGCAGCCTCGTCGATGGAGCGATCGATCTGCCGCAGCCCTGCCGTGGCGGCCTGATAGCCGACCGGGATGTTCCAGAAGATCAGCGCGATCGTGATGAGCGCACCGCGGTCGAGCCAGTCCAGCCATGGCTGGTTGAACGCGGTCACATACCCCAGGCCGAAGAACAGCCCGGGAACGGCGGCCGGCATGATCAGGAGGAAGTCGAGCACGCGCCGGCCGCGCCACCGTCCGCGCTCGACGAGGAACGCCGCGACCACGGCGAAGATCGCCGAGAAGGCGGCCGCGGTCAGGCCGAACGTGAGCGTGTTCCGAAGTGACAGGTTGTGCTGCCCAAGGTACTCGAAGTGCTCGGTCGTGAAGCGCATGTTCGTCGGAAAGGCGAACGTCAGCGCGCTGACGATCAGCGTACCGAAGACCATGAAGATCAGGAGCGCAAGCGCGCTGCATGCGGCGAACGCCGCCCATGAGACCACGCGCGGCACGGGCGGACGGGGCATCGATGACGCCCGGCCGCTGACGGTGATGTACTGACGACCTCCGTCGAGTCGAAGCTTGGCAAAGTAGAAAACGAGCGCGAGCACGAGAAGGATCGTGCTCACGGCCGCTGCCGCCGAGAGCTCGCCGAAGCCCGCGATGAGTCCGTACGCCTGGGTCGGCAACACGGTGTAGATCCCGCCGATCAGCGCGGGGTTGCCGAAGTCTTCGAGAACGTAGATCGCCGTCGTCAGGATGGCCGCGCCGAGGCCCGGTCGCGTGAGTGGCAGCGTCACCGAGCGGAAGACGTGCCAGGGGCCGGCGCCCAGGTTTCGCGCGGCCTGCTCGAGCCGCGCGTCGCTGCGCGAGAGCACGTCCGCGATGAGCTGGTACGCGAAGGGGAAGAACGCGATCGTCTGCACGCCCCAGATGCCGTAGAGGCCCCGGATGTTGGGGCTCTGCCCGAAGATGTGATAGGTCACGATCCCCTGAGCGCCGAAAAGGAGGATGTACGCGGCAGCCACCACGAAGGGTGGGGATAGCAGCGGCAGGATCCCCACGATCCGGAAGAACGGCTTCCAGGGCATGTCCGTGTACACCATCGCGTACGCGTAGATGAACCCGAGCAGAACCGCGGTGGTCGTCGAGAGAAGCGTGACCGTCAGCGAGTTCTGCAGCGGACGGAGCCAGGTGCCGCCCTGAAGGAACTCGACATACCCGGACGGCCCTGGCGTCATAACGACGTTGACCTGTGGGTAGACGATGAACGCGAGCACGAGGCCGATGACGATCACAAGCGCGAGCAGAAGCGAGGGCTCGCGCCGCAAACTCGTCATCGGCCTCGGTACCTAGACCGTTAGATGTTCACCGTTGACTGCCACAGCTTCAGCAGGCGGTCCTTGTTGGCCGCAGCCCAGTCGCGGTCGTAGTTGACCAGCTCGACGGAGGTGAGCGTCGGCGCGCCGGGCGCGGGTGGGACGTCGCCACGAACCGAGACGCGGTTGCTGAGCTGCACGTTCAGCTCGCCGGCCGGTTTCGTGAGTACCCAGTCAACGAACGCCTTCGCCGCCGGCACGTTCTTGCTGCCCTTGATGATGCTGACCGCGCCGATCTCGTAGCCGGTTGCCTTGGGTACGACGAGCTCGACCTGAGGATTCTTCTTCCGCTCGGTCAGGATGTCGTGGGCCCAGTTCGGCGTCGCGGCGAACTCGCCCTGCGAGACCGAAAGGATCGCCGCCGGCGACTGGCTGTTGTAGCTACCGATGTTCGCGTGGAACTTCTTCATGTAGTCCATGGCCTTCGCCTCATCCTTGTTGAAGCGGAAGACCTGGGTAGCGATGAAGATGTAGCCGCCGCCGGTCGTGATGGGGCTCCCGATGGTGAGCTGACCCTTGTACTTCGGGTCGAGCAGGTCATCCCATGAGGCGGGCTTCGCGCCGAGATTCTTCCGAGTGAACACCGCGTCGTTGAGGGCGATGCCGAAGATGCCGAAGTAGAAGCCAGTCCAGCTCTTCTTGGGGTCCTTCGACTGTGCCGCTACGGCCGATGCGGCCGGCGACTCGTACGGCTCGAGCAGGCCCTCTCTGCCGAGTCCGTCGTGGAACGAGGAGTCGCCGCCGATGAATACGTCCGCCTTCGGGCTCGCCTTCTCTGCCCGGATACGCGTCTGCAGCTCGCCCGCGGCCGCGAGCGGCAGCAATGCGACCTCGATACCCGGCACCGCGGCTTTGAATGCCGCGACGAACTGATTGTTCGTCGACTCGTTCAGCGCGGAGTACACGGAGATGGTGCCGGTCGGCCTTGCAGCTGTCGCTGTCGCGCCCCCAGCGACCGTGGGCGTCGGCGATGCCGCCGTCGGTGCGCCGCCACACGCGGCCGCTGCCGCTGTGACTCCAACTCCAGCGAGGAACGTGCGTCTGTTGAGCTTCGGTGTCATTCCTACCCCCCTCATTCCCGGATCGAAAGTCAGTCTATGCGCTTGCGTCGCTCCTGATGGTCCTAGCCGCGCAGGTGCTCGTGGTCGGGGTCGAACGTCACTTTCCATTGCCGGAGCGGACCGGCCATCACGTTGAGGTAATACAGGTCATACCCCGGCGGAGCCGACACGGTGTGATAGCCCCGCGGCACAAGCACGCACTCGCCGTTACGTACCGCGACGCTCTCATCGAGGGTTCGATCGGAGGTGTAGACGCGCTGCATGGCGAAGCCTCGCTCCTCCCGCAGGCGGTGGTAATAGGTCTCCTCCAGAGCCGTCTCGCGTGGCGGGTCGTTCGTGTCGTGCTTGTGCGGGGGGTAGCTCGACCAGTGCCCGCCCGGCGTGACGACCTCGGTCACGAGGAGCGACTCCGCCGCCGCGTCTTCCATGAGGATGTGATGGATCCGCCGTTCCATCGCGCCGCTCCCGCGTATCTCGAGACGCGCGTCGCCGGGTGCGATGACGCGCGCGTCCGCGCCGCGCTTCGCGGGCGCATGACCTAGGGCGATCTCGACCGGCGCGGTGCGCGCGGCGATCTCGAACGCCGTGGCCGGAGGCAGATACGCGCCGGCGGGTGGGCCGTCGAAGGGCGTTGCGCGGGTGCCGACATCCGTCCACTCACCGGCCTCCGAGCGGATGTCGCAGCTGCCGCCCAGAACGACGACGCACGTTTCCCGACCCGGGTAATCGCGTCGCAGTCGAGCGCCTGCCGCGATGCGGTAGACCTCGAATCCGACGTAGCGCCAGCCCGCGCTCTCCGGCGTGACGCGCATGACGCAGCCGTCGCGGTCGGCGGCTTGCGCGCGGACGAGCAGGCTCGTCACTCCGGCGGACGCAGATGACGCCGGGCGGTCTTCCTGCCCTTCTCGTATCGCTCGCGAGACGCGCGCACGTCTCCGAGACCGGAGACCTCCGCCGGCGCCACGTCCCACCATGACTCATACGACGGCACGCCCTCGTATCGGTCGGTCTCGATCGTGATCACGTAAGGACGATCGTCGACGCGTTTTGCATCGGCGAGCGCCGCGCGCAGCTCGACGATGGTGCGCACCCTTACGGACGCCGCGCCAAGGCTCGCGGCGTTCGCGGTGAGGTCGACCGGTAGTGCGTCCCCCTGTGGCCCCTCGCGGTCGAGTCCCAGCGAGCCTGACTTCCGGTAGCGGTAGTGCGTGCCGAAACCCTCCGAGCCCAGCGATCGGGACAGATCGCCGATCGATGCGTAGCCGTGATTGTCCACGAGCACGACGATGACCTTGATGCGCTACTGCACCGCCGTCACCAGCTCCTGCGCGAGCATGAGGTAGCTCCCGTCGCCGACAAGGACGTACACCTCGCGGTCCGGTGCGGCCATCTTCACGC
>JANNUM010000412.1:0-1550 GCA_031395235.1 Chloroflexota bacterium | reverse complement strand
ATGATCTTCCTCGGGGGCGCGCCGTCGAGCGCCGCCACGTACAGCGCGTCCGGCTCCGCGGTTCCGCGGATCGCGGTGAAAAGAAAGCGGCGCCCGTCGGGAAGCGCGTACGGGTGGGTTGGCCTGTGGTTCGGAAGTTCGACGACAGTCGTCGTCGCTCCTCCCGCGACGGGAACCCGGAAGATCGACTGGTTCGCTGCGTAGAGGATGTCGCCACCCTGCGTCCACGTCGCGCCGTTGATTCGTCCCCTGGCAACGGTCTCGTACGCTCCGCCGTCGACCGGTACCCTGCGTAGTTCGTCCTCGACAGTAAACGCAATCGACCTGCCGTCCGGCGACCAGATGGGGAGGGACGCGTCGTCGGTCCCCACCAGCGGACTCGCCGACGAGGAGCCCAGGTCCCGAATCCAGATCCTCCGCTTCTCGCCGGCGCCATGCGCGACGAAAGCGAGCTTGCGGCCGTCGGAGCTGAGCGCGATGCCTCCGTTCGACGACGACAGCACGACGCCCTCCGGCGGCACGATCTCCGTCGCCAGGATCGGCAGCGCGAGCGGTCTTCGCGTCAGCACGGCCACGGTCCACGAAGCGGCGATCGCCGCAGCAAGGACCCACCCGATCCAGGCCGCCGGCCGCCGCCTGCTTCCCGCCGCAGGGGCGGCCACCCCGACCTGCGAGCCGGCCTCGCTGATCCAGAGGAGTTGGCTCGCCACGTCGCGCGCGGATTGCCAGCGATCGTCCGGGTCCTTCTCGAGGCACTTGCGTAGGACGTGATCGAGCGCCGGCGGCGTCGTGGCCACCACGCTCGAGATCGGCGCAGGGTGCGAGGACACGATCGCCGCGATCAGGCTCGTCCTCGATCCACCCTGGAAGGCGCGTTGCCCCGTGGCCATCTCGTACAGCACGGCGCCCAGCGCGAAGATGTCGGTGCGCGCGTCGGCCTCCACTCCCTCGAGCTGCTCGGGCGCCATGTACTGGAACGTTCCCATGATCGTGCCCTGCTCGGTCAGCGGCTTGACCGCGGTCGGCAGGCTCGTCAGGGAGCCGAGCGGGGCCGATCCCTCGCTCGCCGTCTTGGCGAGACCGAAGTCGAGCAGCTTGGCGCCCGCCTTCGTGAGCATGATGTTGCCCGGCTTGAGATCGCGATGCGTGATTCCCTGGCGGTGCGCCGCGTCGAGTGCCGAGGCGATCTGCCGGCCAAACTTAAGAACGTCGTGGAGCGGAAGCGGGCCCTTGAGAATGCGGTCGGCCAGGGACTCGCCATCGAGCAACTCCATCACGAGGTAGTGCAGCGGCGCGCCGCGCCCCTCGGCCGCCTCCATGCCCACGTCGTACAGGGTGCACACGTGCGCGTGGTTCAACTGCGAGATCGACCGCGCCTCGCGCTCGAAGCGCTCGCGCAGCAGCTCGTTCTCGGCGAGGCCGGCAGGCAGGACCTTGATCGCGACCTCGCGATCGAGCCGGGTGTCGCGGGCGCGCCAGACCTCGCCCATGCCACCGGCGCCGATGGCGACGAGGATCTCGTAGGGGCCAAGGCGTGTGCCGGGTTGGAC
>JANNUM010000411.1:0-5721 GCA_031395235.1 Chloroflexota bacterium | reverse complement strand
AAGCGCGTTCAGATGACGTTGTGCTCCTTGATCAGGTCGCCGCGGCGGAACCGATCGTACGCGAGCGGGGTGACGTCGAGCGAGGTCCGGCCATCCACGATCAGCTCCGCGATCGCTTCGCCCGCAGCCGGCGCGTGCATGATGCCGTGCCCGGAGAATCCCGTCGCGCATAGGAAGCCGTCGACGCCGGGGACCGCGCCGATGATCGGGTGCTTGTCCGGGGTGTCCTCGTAGAAGCCGGCCCAGCCCGTCTTCACCTTCGCGCGCTCGAGGATCGGCAGCCGGTACAGCGCGCGTTCGACGAGGGTCGGAAGGAAGTCCCAGTTGACGCTGCTGTCGAAGCCCGGACCGTCGGTCGGATCGGCCATGCCCATGAGCACACCACCTGACTCCCGGTGGAAATACAGCGAGGTCGCGAACTCGACGGTGAGCGGGAAATCGTGATCCAGGCCTGGAACGGGATCAGTGACGAAGATCTGACGTCGCAATGGCCTGATCGGCAGATCGATCCCTGCGAGCCGACCGACGTCCGCCCCCCATGCGCCGGCGGCGTTCACGATCGTCGCGCAGGTGATCTCGCTATTCGCGGTGCGGACCGCGGTCACGCGATCGCCCGCGCGCGTGATGCCGATCGCCGGCTCGTGCTCCCGGAAGCGCGCCCCTTTTTCTTTGGCGCGCGCAACATAGCCATTCAGGAGGCTCGCGGGATCGCAGTAGCCATCGCGCATGCACAGTGTGGCGAAGCGAAGATCGTCGAGGCGCAGCTCGGGGAAGACTTGATGGACGCCCGCGGCGTCGAGGCGCTGCACCGGCACGCCGAGGCGCTTCCACATCGCGAGCGACTTCTCGAACGGCGCCACGTCGCGCTCCTCGGTGATGAGGAACAGGTAGCCGACCTGTCGGAGTTGCGGATCGACGCCCATCTCCTGGGCGAAGCGCTCGATCCGTGGCAGCGAGCGCAGCGACAGCCGCACGTTGATCTCGGTCGAGAACTGAAGGCGCACGCCGCCGGCGTTGCGCGTCGTCGACCCGCCACCCAGCTGATCGCGCTCGAGGACGACCACGTCGCGCACACCGCGGGCGGCGAGGTGGTACGCGATGGAAGCTCCGACGATGCCGCCCCCGACGATGACGACGTCCGCGCGCTCCACGCTGGGGGCGAGATCCTCCTAGGACTGCTCCGGCGGAACGGCCGCCGGAGCGATGCGGACCATCGCAAGCATTGCCTTGTACAGCTCGAGGTAGTTTCGCGACACGTAGGACACTGCCCGCGGTCCGCTGCGTCGCGTCGCGGGGATGAGCTCCGCCATGTCGGCCATCGCAGACGTCAGGAAGACGAGCTCGATCTCATTCGAGCCTTTTGCGACGAGCGGCTTCAGCCTCGTCGCGAGCTCGACAGCGCGGGCCGCGCCCTCGCGAAGCGCGTCCTGCACCCGACTGGGGTGGATCATCTTCGCCGAGAACCGTCCCGTCGCGTCCTTCGTCTTCACGGTGACGACGTCGGGCACGAGCGCGCGCCCCTCGCGGCACGTCGCGTCGTCGCCGGAGACGAGTGAGACCGTCGCGCCGAAATGGCCCGCGAGATACGCGTTGAGCGTCGTCTCGCCGACCGGTTTCCCGTTCAAGCGACACTCCCAGATGGCGCGGCTCGCGTAGGTGTGGTCGAGCACCGCTTTCGGATGTCCCGCGCGCCCGTGGTAGCCGACGAAGAAGCACGTGTCGTATCCGCCGTCGATCCCCTGGCCCATGCTCCATGGCTTCGCCGTGCCGACGACGAGCTCGGCGCGGGGATCGAGATCGTCCGCGAAGATATTGTGCATCGCGCCGTGCGAGTCATTCACGCAGATGCGGCGCGCGCCGGCGCTCGCCGCACCATCGATGCACGCGTTCGCCTCATTCGCCATCCACTTGCGCGCGCGCTCGTACTCGACACCTTGCATCATCACGTGGGAGTACGTTGCGACGCCGCCGAGGCCTTCCATGTCGATCGAGATCCACACACTCGTAGCGGAGCGCTTCGGCACGGACGCGATGGTAGGAGTTCGAAACCGACTGTGCCGACGGCGGGACTCGAACCCGCACCCGCTTACGCGGACCGCCTCCTGAAGACGGCGCCTCAGCCAATTGGGCTACGTCGGCGAAGACTCAATTCTACGGTGGCATCCACCTTGTGGTGTCGCGAGACGCCGCTCAGCGCCGCGCGGTCCTCACATACCAGTCCTCGGCGTTCCAGAAGCGCTCACGCGGATCATTGATCGGCGCGATCTTCAGGCCCTGCACCTGCCGCGCCTGCGCATAGAGGTAGTCGCTGAAGTACAGGAACACGACGGGCACCTCGGTCGCGATCGTCTGAAAGACAGTGGTGTATAGCTCGCGCCGCTTGCCTTGATCCGTCGTGCGGCGCGCCGCCTCAAGGCTCCGGTCCATGGTCAGCGTGGAGTACCCGGAGAAGTTGTGCCCCGGGTCCTTGATCTCAGTGGAGTGGAAGAACGAGTACGGATCCGGATCACCGCTCACGCTGATGCCGATGAGAAGTGCGTCGTACGAGCGCTCGCGCGCCGCGCTTTCGATCAGCTCGCTGAACGGCATCGCTTTGAGCTCCACGCGCATCCCGATCGCCGCGAGGTCGTCCGAGATCTGCAGCGCTGCGGACACGCGCGCGGGCTCGCTCGACGTCGTGATGGCGAAGGCGAGCTTTACGCCAAAGCGGTCGCGGACACCGTCGCCGTCGTGGTCCTTCCAGTCCGCTTCGTCGAGCATGGCCTTCGCTTCGTCGTACGAACGCGTGTAGCGCGTGACGTCGCGGATGTACGCCCAGGACGCCGGCGCGACGAACTCTTCGGCGACGGCCCCGCGCCCGTCGGCGGCGAGCTGAAGAACGCGACCGCGGTCGATCGCCTTCGCGATCGCCTGTCGTACGGTGCGGTCGCGGAACATTGCCTTCTCCGGCCGCACGTTCAGGAACAGCGCGGTGAAGTCATTGGTGCCGAAGCTGTACAGGTTCACGTTCTTCAGGCCGCGCGCTCGCTCCGCGTCTCCGGTGGAGAGGCCGCCAACTCCGTCGATCTCCCCGCGGCCAAGCGCGGTGAGCGCCTCCGACGTGTCGGGATACGAGCGCAGCACCAGGCGGTCGAGGTAAGGCCGCGCGCGGTCGGGCCGCGTGCGATAGAAGGAGTTGTTACGAGCGAGAACGGTCTGTCGCGAGTCGACGTCGACCACGCGGAACGGGCCCGAACCGATCGGACGCTGGTTGAACGCGACGCGCGGGAGCGCCGCGTAGTCGACCTTGGCGAGCAGATGTGAGGGCAGCAGGGGCACCGTCGTGCTCGCCGCGAACGGGCCGTACGCGTCGGGCAGGATGAACCGCACGACGCGATCGTCCACGCGCTCGACCTTCACGCCGCGGAACGCATCGCTGTACTGGCCCACATACGCCTTGTCCTGTAGCAGCGCGACGGTGTACACGACGTCGTTCGAGATCACCGGCCTTCCGTCGTGCCACGTCGCGTCGCCTCGGATCTCGAATGTCCAGACCTTGCCATCCTCGCTTGTGGAGAACGACTGCGCGAGATCGCCCTGGATCGAGCCGTCGCTGCGGTACCGGCTCAGTCCGCTGAAGACGAGACGGACGACGTCCTCGTCGACGCGCGTCGCGGCGAGGACCGGGTTGAGGAACTGCGCCGAGCTGGTCACGCCTTCGACGTACGTTCCGCCATATGCGGGCCCGACGGTCCTGGTCTCGGCGCGGTCGATCGCCACTGCGGCGCCGCTGACGACGACCAGCAGCCCGATCAGTGCGACGACGATGAACTTGTCGCGGGCCCTCACCTAGGCGGCTGAGCGAGCGCCCAAGAGCGAAATGATCACGTAAACGACGATCAGGACGATCGTCAGCCGGAACAGCGTCCGCTCGAGGCCGCGACGGCTGCGGTAGGCGGTCGACTCACCACCGAACGTCGACGACAGTCCGGTGCCGCGGGCCTGCAGGAGGATCGAGGCGCCGACGGCGACGGCAATGACGATCTGGGCGATCTGAAGAAGTTCCATTGGGTCGTCCCATTCTACGGCTAGCGGCGGATGTAGACGTAGAGCTGCTGGCACCAGTGGAATGGACTGCGACAGAGTCCAAAGGTTTGGTTTGGCATGTGGTATCGCTCCAGCACCGCGGCCACAAGATCGGCGTGCCACCGTTGACGCGCGTAACCGGGACCCACCTCGATCCGCTCCAGGTGGACCTCGGTCACGACGGCGTCGAACTTACCCGCTCGGACCGCGTCGATCAACGCGGCTCCGTCGATGCGTCCATTCGCGTACAACCGCGACCACAGGAAAAGATCGTCGACCGCCGGATCGCGCCCGGTGGCGACCAGGAGGCCGCTGTCCTCGGCCAACACCGTCCCGGGAACATAGTCGCGTACGAACGAGATGCGCTCGGGGCTCCCCCACTTACCGGTCGGTTGCAGGAGGCTCGGGAAGTCGGGGAACGGGTTGAGGAGCGCGGTCGCGAGCGCGAGCTGCGCGAGGGATGCCAACGGGTAGACACTTCTCGGGGCGAGGCGAGGAGCGAGACCCGCGGCGGTCAGAGCGAGCGCCGCTGAGAGGTCGAGGAAGTAGTTGATCGTCGCGCCTTCGCGACCGCCAAGCAGCAGCACGCCCACGGCACCCGCGAGATACGCGCCCACCACACCGCCGCCGGCACGCGTCGCCACGACCGTTCCGATCGGCACCGCCAGCACGAGCAGCGCGACAATCGCGAGACCGGCCAGCAGCTCGACGCGCCAGGGCAGCGCGTTCCAGTCGATGACATGCAAGCGCATGAGTTCGTCCGGCGGATGCGTGAATAGAAAGACCAAGATCGCCGTGACCGCGCCCGCGCCGAGCGCGCGGAGCGCGGCTGGCGGATCGCGCCTGGCAACATACGCGAAGAGCGCGAGACCTGGGATCAGCGCGGTCGGCTTCGCGAGCACGGCGGCCCCCACGAGAGCGCCGGCCAGCAGATGAACCGGTCGCTCGCGGGCGAGCGCGATCACAGCGCCCACCGTGAACGCGAGAGCGACCGGGTCGGGTTTCACAGCAGCGCCCCACTGCATCACGGGAACGGAAGCGATCCACGCGAGTGCCAGCGTTGCAGCGACGAGCACTCCGGCCGGGCGCGCGCGCCATGCGATCACCAGAGCGACAAACAGTGTGGCGACCACGCTAAGCATGCGGCCGGTGACGAAGGGGTCGTCGCCGATCCCCGCCAGATGAAAGTAGAGCGGCGGGTAGTTGGCCGCGGTGAAGATGGGTGGACCCGCGAAGAGCGCGTTGCCGTACTCCGCGCGCTCGCGCGCGAGGATCGCGGCATGCGCAACCGCGCCTTCTCCGTAGAGCACCGGCCCGCGCAACGCGACTGCCCACGCCCAATTCCACAACACGACGAGGCCGAGGGTGGCCGCGACGACCGCGTATGCCCACCACGCCCGGCTCACGCGCATCAGCGCGCCCGCGGCTGCAGCAGCGAACGCCCCGTCATTCGATCGGAGACAGGCAACCCGAGGAGCGTGAGAAGCGTGGGCGCTACGTCGCGCAAGCCGCCGTCCCGCAGCGTGAAGCGCTCGCCGTCGCCCGCGGCGAACACGACCGGCACCGGATTCATCGAGTGCTGGGTGTTCCGCCCGCCGTCAGGGAAGAGGAGCTCCTCCGCATTCCCGTGATCGGCGGTGACGAGGACGCAGCCAC
>JANNUM010000309.1:0-9660 GCA_031395235.1 Chloroflexota bacterium | reverse complement strand
ACAAGACACTCGGCGTCTCGAAGACCGCGAGCGCCGAAGAGATCAAGAAGGCGTACCGCAAGCTCGCGCGCCAGCACCACCCCGACGTGAACAAGAAGCCGGAGGCGGAGAAGCGCTTCAAGGAGGTCAACGAGGCCAACGAGGTGCTCTCCGATCTCGAGAAGCGCAAGCGCTACGACACCGTCGGTCCGGAGTGGGCGCGCTTCCAGACCGGAGGCGGACAGCAGCAGCCGGGCGGGTTCCAGTGGGTCTACACCGGCCAGCCCGGCGCGGACCCGTTCAACGGGCAAGCGGGAGGGTTCTCCGACTTCTTCCGCACGCTGTTCGGTGAGGGAGCTGCGGATCTCGAGACAGGACCGCTCTTCGGGCGTCCGACCACTCGCCGCCGCCGGGCCGCCGCGGTCGGCGCCAACGTCGAACAGGACGTCGAGATCACCCTGGCCGACGCGTACAAGGGGACGGAACTGACGCTGGAGCTGCGTCTACCCGATGGAACGACGCGCCGTTTGAGCGTGAAGATCCCGGCGGGTGTGCGTGACGGCCAGCGTATCCGGCTCGCGGGGCAGGGCGCTCCGGGCGGCGGCGGTGGACCTTCGGGCGATCTGTTCCTGCGCGCGCGTGTCCGGCCACATCCGGTGTTCCAGCGCGACGCAGACGAGCTACGGATGGAGCTGCCGGTCGCGCTCCATGAGGCGCTGCTCGGGGCGGAGGTCACCGTGCCGACCCTCAAGGGGCGCGTGTCGCTCCGTATCCCGCCCGAGACGCAGAACGGCCGCGTCATCCGGCTCGCGGGCCAGGGGATGCCGCGCGCGACCGGCGGTCACGGCGATCTCTACGTGACGGTGAAGGTCGTGCTGCCGACGAAGCTGAACGAGAAAGAGCGCGAGCTCGTCACAGAGCTGGCGGCATCGCGAGCCGGTGAAGATCCCCGCAAGGGATTGCTGTGATGAACGAGCGAGATTGAGCAGGTAACGAAGTGATCGATCCGAACAAGCTCACTGAGAAATCGCAGGAAGCCATCATCGCCGCGCAGCAGCGCGCGCGAGAGAACGGGCACAGCCAGATCGACGTCGAGCATCTCGCTGCCGCGCTGCTCGAGCAGCAGGGCGGCGTCGTGCCGAGCGTCTTCACCGCGCTCGGCGTGCAGCCGGCGCAGCTGGCCGGCGCCCTCAACACCGAGCTGGAGCGCCAGCCGAAGGTTTCAGGGAACGTGCAGATCGGCGCTTCGGCGCGCCTGGGTCGCGTGTTTCAGAGCGCGCAGAAGGAGGCGGAGGCGCTCGGCGACGAGTACGTCTCCACCGAGCACCTGCTCTTGGCGATGACCGCCGATAACGGCTACACCGGTCAGGCGCTGAAGCGCCTGGGCGTCACGCACGAGCGCGTGCTGAACGCGCTGAAGGACGTGCGCGGCAATCAACGCGTCACCGACGCGAATCCCGAAGGCAAGTACCAGTCGCTCGAAAAGTACGGCCGCGACCTCACTGAGCTCGCGCGGAAGGGCAAGATCGATCCGGTCATCGGCCGTGACGAGGAGATCCGGCGGGTCATCCAGGTCCTCTCACGCCGCACGAAGAACAACCCGGTCCTCATCGGTGAGCCGGGCGTTGGCAAGACCGCGATCGTCGAGGGCCTCGCGCAGCGCATCGTGCGCGGCGATGTACCCGAGGGTCTCAAGGACAAGCGCATCTTCGAGCTGAACATCGGCTCGCTCCTCGCCGGCGCGAAATACCGCGGCGAGTTCGAGGAGCGGCTCAAGGCCGTCCTCAAGGAGATCGCCTCGAGCGAGGGACGGATCGTCCTGTTCATCGACGAGCTGCACACCGTCGTCGGGGCCGGCGCAGCCGAGGGTGCGGTCGACGCCGCGAACATGCTGAAGCCAATGCTGGCGCGCGGCGAGCTGCACTCGATCGGCGCGACGACGCTCGACGAGTACCGTAGGCACATCGAGAAGGACGCGGCCCTCGAGCGGCGCTTCCAGCCCGTCTACGTCGGCGAGCCGTCGATCGAGGACACCATCTCGATCCTGCGTGGCCTGCG
This sequence comes from Chloroflexota bacterium, assembly GCA_031395235.1. Taxonomy (GTDB): domain Bacteria; phylum Chloroflexota; class Limnocylindria; order P2-11E; family P2-11E; genus CF-39. The sequence goes on along the minus strand of JANNUM010000309.1, from coordinate 7,623 downwards.
CGAGCGCTACGAGGTGCACCACGGCGTCCGCATCCAGGACTCCGCGCTGGTCGCGGCGGCGACGCTGTCGTCGCGGTACATCGCCGACCGGTTCCTGCCGGACAAGGCCATCGATCTCATGGATGAGGCGGCCTCGAAGCTCCGCATGGAGATCGACTCGATGCCCGCCGAGCTCGACGAGGTCGACCGGCGCATCCGCCAGCTCGAGATCGAGCGCGAAGCGCTGCGGAAAGAGACCGATGAGGCCAGCAGGGAACGCCTCGTGCGTCTCGAGAAGGAGCTCGCGGACCTGAAGGAATCGTCCGAGGGTCTGCGCTCCAGATGGCAGCAGGAGAAGGCCGCCATCCAGCAGATCCGCGAGAAGAAGTCCCAGCTCGAGCAGGTCCGCATGGAGATCGAGAAAGCCGAGCGCGCCGCCGATTACGGCAAGGCCGCGGAGCTGAAGTACGGCACGCTGGTGGGGCTGGAAGGCGAGGTCCGCCAGGCGGAGGAGAGGCTCGCGGAGCTTCATCGCGGCGAGAAGCTGCTCACGGAGGAGGTCACGCCCGAGGACATCGCAGAGGTCGTAGGAAAGTGGACCGGCATCCCGGTCACGAAGCTCCTCGAGGGCGAGGTCTCGAAGCTGCTGCGCATGGAGGAGAACCTCCACGCTCGGGTGGTCGGCCAGGAAGAGGCGGTCGCCGCCGTCGCGAACGCCGTGCGCCGCGCGCGGGCCGGCATGCAGGACCCGAACCGCCCGCTGGGTTCGTTCCTGTTCCTTGGTCCGACCGGCGTCGGCAAGACGCTGCTCGCCAAGGCGCTCGCCGAGTTCCTGTTCGACGACGAGAAGGCGATGGTCCGGATCGACATGAGCGAGTACATGGAGAAGCACACCGTGGCTCGCCTCATCGGCGCGCCTCCGGGCTACATCGGGTTCGAGGAGGGTGGCCAGCTCACCGAAGCGGTCCGCCGCCGTCCTTACGCGGTGCTGCTGCTCGACGAGATCGAGAAGGCGCATCCGGACGTGTTCAACGTCCTGCTCCAGGTCCTCGACGACGGCCGCCTCACCGACGGGCATGGCCGGACGGTCAGCTTCAAGAACGTCGTGATCATCATGACGAGCAACGTCGGCTCGACGCTCATCACCGAGCTCGCGGACCAGCCTGACGTCATGCGCAAGCGGGTCATGGACGCGCTGCGCGGCCAGCTCCGGCCGGAGTTCCTCAACCGCGTCGACGAGACCGTCATCTTCAAGAACCTCGTGACCGAACAGCTGATGGAGATCGTCGACAAGGAGACAGCGATCCTTGCGAAGCGCCTCGCGGAGCGGAAGATCACGATCGAGCTCACCGCGAATGCCAAGGCGCTCATCGCGGAGGAGGGCTTCGACCCCGCGTACGGCGCGCGACCGCTCAAACGGACCATCCAGAGGCTCATCCTCGATCCGCTCGCGCAGAAGCTGCTCTCCGGCGAGTACCGCGAGGGCGATACGGTCGTGGTGGACGCGCAGAACGGCGAGATCGTGTTCTGGTCGGAGCAGTACGCCGCGGAACTCGCCGACGAACGCGAGAAGAAGCCTGTCGGCGCGGGGAAGCTGAACTAGCACCGTTCGCGGCAAGGGCCCGTTTAGCCTACGAGGATGAGGGCCTTCGCCGCGCTGCTGCTGGTCCTGTTCGTCGCCTGCGACGCCGTACCGGGACGTGTCTCCACGTTCACGTCGTCGCCGACCGCTGCGACCTCTGCGGCGCCCGCGAGCGCGACGCCCGCCGCGTCGGCCGCTCCAACAGCTACGCCACGCGCGACACCCACGCCGAGTCCGTCGCCGAAGCCGATCGCCGAGATGCTCGCGCAGATCGACCCGGCGAAGCTCGACGACCATCTGCGCGCGCTCACGTCATTCCAGTCGCGTCACCCGTTGCATCCGGGACACGCGAAAGCCGTCGCGTATCTCATGGAGCAGCTTTCCGCGATCCCGGGTGTGGTCGTGCAGGACATCCCGACCTCGTACAACGGCGTTCGGCTCGACAACATCTTCGCGACCATCAACCCGCTGGCGGGCAGCGGCGCGGAGGGCTTCCTCGGCGGCGCGGGGATGATCGCCGCGCACTACGACTCGACGGCGAATCGCACGCCGGGCTGGCGACCCGCGCTCGATCCCGCGCCGGGCGCCGACGACAACGCGACCGGGACGGCCGCGCTGCTGGAGCACGCGCGGATCCTGGCCGGGGATCGCGCGTCGCTGCGCATGCCCATCGTGCTCGCGTTCTTCGACGGCGAGGAGTACTTCTTCAAAGGGAGCCTCGCGTACCTGCAGTCGCTCCCGCCGCCGAATCCGTACCGCTGGGTGATCAACATCGACATGGTCGGATTCAATCCGCTCGCCGACCGGCTCGACCTCGTCTACTTCACGACGAAGTCCGCCTCGCTTCGGGATCGCGTCAAGGAAGCGAACCAGCGCTATCAGATCGGCGTGTCGCCGCTGGTCGAGCAGCTCGCGACCAGCGACGCGTTCATCCTCGACGCCGCGCCGTTCGGTCTCGTCGGCGGCATCCCATCGGTCGCGCTGGTCCAGCGCTACGGCGAGATCGACGCCACCTTCCCCGGCAACTTCACCTTCCATACCGTGCACGACACGCCGGACAAGATCACGAACAGGCGGCTCTGGCTCAAGGCGGCGAAGCTGACGCTCGCAACGGCGCTCGATCTCGCGCGCGGCGGGGCGCAGCTCTGACGCGACGGATCAGCGGCCGCGCGCAGCTCGCGATCTTCGCGGGGCTCGTGGCGATCTTCGTGATCGCGTTCCTCTACCTGCGGCCGCCGGAGGGCGCGCTCACGGACGCGGAGTACGTCGCGGTGGCGAAGACCACGCCGCAGGGAGAGCTGTTCTTCAAGAAATACGACGCGCCGTGCCAGGTCACGCGCGTGTGGACCGTGCAGGTGAACTGCGACATCGTCCCGGCGGGGTTCACCGCGACGGAGAGGTTCCGCGTGCACATCGACCCGCGCACGAACAAGATCATCGAGGTCGAGGTGCGATTCACGCCCTGACGCTCACGGTCGAGTGATCGCGCAGCCTCTGCTGCGCGACTATGCCTTGCGCCCCAGGTCGGCCTGCGCCCAACCGTCAGTGGAGAGGACCAGGGTCACGGGGCCGTCGGCCTCCAGCACGATGCGCATGTCGGCCCCGAATCGACCCGCTGCGACGACGGCATCCGCGCCGCGCAGCACGCCGCAGAATGCGTCGAAGAGCCGACGGCCGAGCTCCGATGGCGCGGCCGCGGTGAAGTCCGGCCGCCGCCCATGACGCACGTCCCCGTAGAGCGTGAACTGGGGGATGACGAGAACGCTTCCGCCCGCGTCTTTCAGGGTGCGATCGAGACGGCCGCGACCGTCGTCGAAGATACGCAGCGCGAGGAGCTTTGCCGCGACGCGCTCGCCGTCCTCGGGTCGATCGTCGGCCGCGACACCGAGCAGCACGGCGAGACCAGGGCCGATGGTCGCGATGGCCTCATCCGCGACGTGCACGGAGGCGGAGCGCACCCGCTGGACGACCGCGCGCACCGCCGTCGGCCTGTCTTAGTCCAGCATCCAGGGGTTGTCCCCGCGAACGACGGACTCGACTTCGCTCGCGGACAGGTGCCCGGGCGCGAACACCGTCATGCTTTTTTCGAGCGGCAGCAGCGTGATGTACGTGACCTTGCCGAAGCGGTATCCGTGCTGGAACAGGAAGGGCTTGCCGTCGATCTCGATGCGCTGGCGGCGATCGGTGGATGTGGCGGGCACGCGGTCAGTATGGAGAAGGTCCCGCCGCCTCGCCGAGGAGTCCCGGGTCGTACGGCACGCAGAGGAGGTTGGATCGGCCCTCGCTCGCGGCCGCAACGTTCGCGGTGAGCGCGAAGACCATGAGGGCCAATGCGACCGCGCGCATGAGTCGCTTACGAAGTGGTGTCACCCTGCGTCTCCCCTCGGCCTCTCCCCCGTTCGGCGGATTGTGGCCGCTGAGAGGGGTTGGCTATCGTCTGGCGAGTCTACGAACGCTGAACACGACGAGGCAAGGCGAAACCAGTCGCCTGTCTGTCAGTTCGGTGACATTGGAGCGATGTGACGACGACCGAAACCCTAGCGAAACCGAACGGCTCGAACGGACTCGGAGCCCGCGTACGCGAAGCGCGACGCGAGCGTGGCATGAGCCAGGCTCAACTCGCGGGTGACGAGCTCACCAAGGGCTTCATCAGCCAGGTCGAGTCCGGTCTGGTCCGTCCATCGGTCCGATCCCTCCAGATCCTCGCTGCCCGGCTGAGCAAGAGCCTCGATTATTTCCTCGGTGACGAACCGCTCGCGACCTCCAAACGCCTCGTTTTCCACCGCTTGGCCGCCGAGGCGGCTGCGGAACGGCGCGATTGGGGCGTGGTGCGTGACGAGGTGACCCAAGCACTGGCGTCCAAGCCCGAGAAGCGCGAGCGAGCGACGTTGCTGCGCTTCCTGGCACAGGCGGAGATGAACACCGGTAATCGTGAGGCCGCCTTCGACCGTATCGGCGAGGCCCTCACGCTCATCGACGCGGCGACGGACGCCGGCGAGGTCGCGCATCTCCTGCACTTGCGCGGGATCGCCTACGGACAGATCGGCCAGTACGTGGCCGCGGCGGAGGCGCTCGAGGCGGCGCGCGACGCGATGGAGCGTCACGAGGTCAGCGATCCACGTCTTCGGGCACGCATCCTTGTCGCGCTCGGCACGGCGTATCGCCGTTTGAATCGGACCGCGAAGGCGATGCAGACATACGGCTCGGCGCTGGATCTCGCGAGCGGCATCGACGAGCTGCGCCTTGCGGCGCAGGGCTACATGGGCGTTGCGGTATCTCTGTACGACGCCGGCGAGCTCGATGGCGCGATCGCGAACTATCGTCGCGCGCTGGATCTCTTCACGCGCGTCGAGGACACAACGTTCCAACTCCAGGTGCTGCACTCTCTTTCGTCGATCCACTTCGAGATGGGCAAGACGGATGAGGCGCGCGATCTGGCCGTGCGTGGCGCTGCCACGGCGCGCATGGTGCACGACGAAGGCATGGTCGTTGTCGCGGAGCTGGTGCTCGCGCGCATCGCGCTCACCAGCGGCGACGCTGAGCAGGCGCTCAACATCGCGCGGCACGCCGAGAAGGTCCTCACCGATCAGCCCGTACAGCGCGCCGACGCGCTGCGCGTCATCGGCGCGGCCCAGGACGCTCTGAAGTCGTTCACCGCGAGCGACCGCGCGTACCGGAAGGCCGTCGAGCTGCTGGTGGAGGTGGGTGACCACCCGAACCTATCGACGTTCGCCGCCGAGTACGCGACGAAGCTGCGCGTGCGCGGCGAGACTGATCAGGCCTTCCGCTACCTCGAGCTCGCGCGCACGCCTGTCTCCACCAACCGAAGCTAGGGCGAACCCCTCGCGCCCTCGCTATATTTCGCCACGTGCCCCGCGATGCCGTCACGTATGACAACGAAGGCGTCGCCGCGGTCCTGGACGAGATCGGTGATCTCCTTGAGCTCAAAGGCGAGAACGTCTTCCGCGCCGTGACGTACCGCGCCGTGGCACGCGCGATCCGCGACCTGCGGGAGCCGATCGCCGCCCTGGTCGCGCAGGATCGTCTGGGGGAGATCCCCAAGGTCGGTCCGTCGGTACGCGATGCGATCGTGCAACTCGTGAGCACGGGCACATCGCTTCGTCACGAGGAGCTCAAGGCCGCGGTGCCGTCCGGTCTCATCACGCTCCTGCGCGTGCCAGGGGTCGGACCGGCGACGGCCCGGATCATCTACGAGAACCTGAAGATCACGACCGTCGACGAGCTGGAGGAGGCGGCGAAAGCCCATCGCCTGCGCGAGCTGCCGAAGATCCAGGCGAAGACCGAGGAGAACATCCTGAGGTCGATCGCGTCGCTAAAGCAGCGCACCGGCCGGACCCTGGTGCATCACGCCCGGGCCGCGGCGACGTCGATGGTGGACTGGCTGCGTCAAGAGACGGGGATCGAGGCGATCACGGTCGCGGGCAGTCTACGGCGCTACCGCGAGACGATCGGCGACGTCGATCTGCTCGTGGCCTCGGCCGCGCCGGCACCGGTCATGGACGCGCTCGTGCGGGCGCCGTCGGTCGAGCGAGTGCTGGCGCATGGGGAGACGAAGACCTCCGTCATCGTGGCGCGCGGGCTGCAGATCGATCTCCGCGTCGTGCCGCCGGACTCCTGGGGTGCCGCGCTTCTCTATTTCACCGGGTCGAAGGAGCACAACGTCCGGCTGCGCGGCCACGCGCTGAAGAAGAAGCTGCTGCTGAACGAATACGGCCTGTATCGCGTGGGCGCAGAGGAACGCGGTCAGGAGATCGCGTCGCGGACCGAGGAAGACATCTACGCCGCGCTCGGGATGGACCCCGTCGCGCCCGAGCTGCGTGAGGATCACGGGGAAATCGACGCCGCGCTCGCGCACACGCTGCCCGCCCTTGTGACGCTCGACGAGATGCGCGGCGATCTCCATACCCACACGAATTGGACGGACGGCCGCGACACGCTCGCGGACATGGCGCGCCGCGCGCGCGACAAGGGGTACGCGTATCTCGCCGTCACCGACCACTCGCCCGGTCTGGGTATGACGAACGGCCTGGGCGCCGAGCGCATCACCGCACGCATCGAGGAGGCGCGGCGGCTCAACGAGGAGCTAGCCCCATTCCGAATCGTCGTCGGCACCGAGGTCGACATCCGCGCGAACGGGACGCTCGATTATCCCGACGACTTGCTGGCGCGCTTCGACATCGTGAGCGCGTCGGTGCACTCAGCGTTCGGCCAGACGCGCGACGTCATGACCGAGCGCGTGTTGAGCGCGATGCGTCATCCACTGGTGACCGCGCTCTCGCACCCCACCGGTCGCCTGTTGGAGCGGCGCGATCCGCACGCGGTCGACCTCGATGCGGTCATCGACGTCGCCGTCAAGACCGGCACCTGGGTCGAGATCAACGGCGGACCTGAGCGGCTCGACCTGCCGGATGTCTGGGTCCGCAAGGCGCTCGACAAGGGCGTCACGCTCGTGGCCAACTCCGACGCCCATGCGACCGAAGAGCTGGAATGGATGGAGTTCGCGGTGGCGAACGCGCGCCGCGGCTGGGCGCCGCGCGCGGCGCTCGTGAACACCTCCGCGCTCGACGAGATGCTCGCGAGGCGCAAGCGCCGCGCATGACGCGAGCCCGTTTCGTCGTGCGGGGCCTGGTGCAGGGCGTGAACTTCCGCGCCGCGGCCGTGCGCGAGGCGGTGGCCCGTGGACTGACCGGGTGCGTCTGGAACACGGCGGACGATGCGGTCGAGCTCATCGCCGAGGGCGATGCCACTGCGCTCGCCGGGCTGCACGAGTGGCTCGCGCGCGGACCGCGCCTCGCGAAGGTCGAACAGGTCGACCGGTCGGATCTCGATGGTGGACAGCGCTACCGTGACTTCACCGTCGCGTACGCGGCGCCGGAGTGACCTAGCGGCGCCTCTTCTTCTTGCGCTTCTCAGGCTGCGGGAAGTAACGCTGCCGTCGGCTCTCGCGCTCCCAAGCTGCCTCTTGCGGCGGTAGTACGTAGTGATACTTGAACCCGAGTGACGCGATGTTGGATGTGATCGTGACGCCGATGACCCAGAAC
>JANNUM010000153.1:0-4171 GCA_031395235.1 Chloroflexota bacterium | reverse complement strand
GCGGTGCATACGGCGTCAGCGCGGCTCTTCGTGTTCGCGCCCGAGAACGCGGGCGACTTCGCGCAGGGCGCGCCATCGTTGGCGCTGGCCAACGACTGGCTCGGCGCGCGGCCGATGGACGAGCATCTCACGCTCGCCGGGCTGACCCGCTTCGCGAGCGAGATCGAGGCGGACGCGGTCGCAACGAATGACGGACCGGTCCCCGTCGCCAACGTCCTCGCGTTCGACGCTCCGCGCACGCCTCGGACGTAGTGTCGCGGGCCGGTCCGCGCCACTAGTCTTCCGCCGTGGGGAGAAAACGCCGGCGCGAACGGCGCGATCGCGACGCGCAGGCTCTCACGCGCGCGCCGGCCGCCGAGTTGCCGAAGCGCCTGGACAAAGCCGACGAGCGCCGGCGCGCGAAGTACGCCGAGGACCGCAAACGGCTCTCGCGGCGGCGCACGATCGTCGGGCTGCTCGCGCTCATCCCGCTGGGCGCGTGGGCGGTGCAGCTTCCGTTCGGTCCGCTCGACTTCATGGGCGTGCCGCCACGCGATGGCTGGCTCCTGGTGTGGGCCGCGCTGTTCGGCTCGTTCCTCGGGCTTACCATTCGACTTGTTCTTGAGCGCCGCAGATTCGAGCGCGCAGCGGCGAACGGGCGTCCCGCATAGCGCGGGGCAGGCCGTGGAACTCGTGAGCCACTCGTCCCTTCACACCGAGCGCGTCGGCGAGCGCCTTGCGCGCCTCGCCCGTCCGGGCGACGTCGTCGCGCTGTGGGGCGAGCTCGGGGCGGGCAAGACCGTGCTGGCGAAGGGCATCGCCACTGGCCTCGGCCTCGATGCATCGGATGTCTCGAGCCCGACGTTCGTGATCCTGCACGAGCACTTCGGCGGACGACTGCCGCTCTTCCATCTCGATCTGTACCGGCTCGAAGGCAAGGATCTCGGCACGACGGGTTGGGAGGAGACGCTCGACGCCGGCGGGATGACGGTCATCGAGTGGCCGGACCGCGCGGGCGAGGGGCTGCCGCTCGATCGCCTCGACATTCACCTCGCGCACATCGCGGACACGAAGCGGTCGGTCAGGCTGCGCGCGACGGGGCCGCGGTCGGCCGAGCTACTGGAGGGTTTCCGTGACTCTCTTGGCGCTTGATACGTCGACCGAGTGGGCCTCGGTCGCGCTGTACGACGGCCACGACGTCCTCGCCGAGGAGACGTGGCACGCGCAGCGCCGGCACACAGACGAGCTGTTCCCGGCCATCGAGCGTCTGCTCGCGCGCACGCGCATCACGCTCGCGTCGATCGACAAGGTCGCCGTCGCCACCGGACCCGGCTCGTTCACCGGCCTGCGGATCGGGATCGCGGCGGCGCAGGGCATCGCGCGCGGCGCCGGCGCCGCGATGGTCGGCATCTCGACTCTCGACGTGCTCGCGTATCCGCACGCCGCGTCGAAGCAAAGGACTTGTCCGTTGTTGCCAGCGGGCCGCGACGAGTTCTACGCCGCGTTCTATCAGGAGCGGAACCGCAAGTGGGAGCGCCGCTCGCCGTTCATCGCGGCCACGCTGCCCGAGCTCTGCCGGCAGATCGGCGCGCACACGCTCTTCGTCGGGGAGATCAGCGCCGACACGGAGCAGACGCTGCGCGACCTCCTCGGACCGAAGGCGCTCTTCGCCTCGCCCGCGTCGCGGATGCGCCGCGCCGGATACCTCGCCGAGCTCGGTTGGCGGGCATTAGCAGCGAACCCGCAAGCCAAGCTCGGTGAGATCGAGCCGATCTACGTGAAGCAGCCATCCATCCGCACGTCGTTCGACCAGCCGTTCGCCCCGCCCCCGACCGACGATCTCGCCCTGGGTCTGCCCAAGCGACACTAGAGAAGAAATGGTCGCCACCTTCCCGATCGTCATCGAGGACATGACGCCCGACGACATCCCGGCCGTGCAGGAGGTCGAGCGGGCGTCGTTCCCCGTCCCGTGGCCGGCGAACGCGTTCCGTCACGAGCTCACGCAGAACAAGAACGCGCGCTACATCGTCGCGCGCGAGGGCGGGCGCATCATCGCCTATGCGGGCCTCTGGCTCGCGCTCGACGAGGCGCACATCACGACTTTTGCGGTCATTCCCGAGCGGCGGCGTCTGAGGATCGGCGAGCGGATGCTCGTGCGGCTCTTCGACCTGGCCGCGGATCTCGCGGCCGAGTGGCTCACGCTCGAGGTGCGCGCGTCGAACTTCCCGGCGCAGCGCCTCTATGAGAAGTACGGCTTCCATGCCGCCGGAGTCCGTCGTCGCTATTACAGCGACAACAACGAGGACGCGATCATCATGTGGACCGAGCGCCTGCGCGACCGCGCGGTGCGCGAACGGCTCGCGAAGCTCCGCGCCGAACTCGAAGAGCAGTAGTGCGGATCCTCGCGATCGAGACCTCGTGCGACGAGACCGGCGTCGCGGTCGTCGACGACGGGAGGCGCATCGTCTCCAACATCGTCGCGTCGCAGCTCGTCCACCAGGACACCGGCGGCATCGTTCCCGAGGTCGCGGCGCGCGAACATCTGCGCGCGCTCGACGGCATCACGCAGCAGGCGCTGAACGATGCGGGCGCCCCGCTGCGCGCGGTCGATGCGGTGGCCGCGACGGTCGGGCCGGGGCTGGTGGGCTGCCTCCTGGTCGGCGCGAACTACGGGCGCGGGCTCGCCCTCGCCGCGGGCCTGCCGTTCATCGGCGTGAACCATCTCGAGGGTCACGTCTACGCGAATTGGCTCTACGAGAGTGACGCTCCGACGCCAGAGCCGGAGATCCCCGCGGTCGTGCTCATCGTGAGCGGCGCACACAGCGACCTCGTGCTCATGGAAGGACACCGCCGCTTCCGGCCGCTCGGCCGCACCATCGACGACGCCGCCGGCGAAGCGTTCGACAAGGTCGCGCGCCTCCTTGGCCTTGGCTTTCCCGGCGGCCCCGCGATCGAGCGCGCCGCGAAGGACGGCGACCCGACCGCGTTCCCGTTGCCGCGCGCCGCGCTCGGCGATCGCTACGACTTCTCGTTCTCCGGGCTCAAGACCGCGGTGCTGCGGCTCGTGCGCTCGCTCGAGGCGAAGGGTGACGTGCCGGTCGCCGACGTCGCCGCGTCGTTCCAGAAGGCGATCACCGAGACCCTCGCCGAGAAGACCGCGCGCGCGGCCGCGGAGTTCGCGGTGGAAACGGTGCTGCTCGGCGGCGGCGTCGCGGCGAATCTCGCGCTGCGCGCCGAGATACAGAAGCGCATCGGCCATCCGCTGCGCGTGCCGCCGCCGCGTCTCTGTACCGACAACGGCGCGATGATCGGCGCCGCCGCGTTCTTCGTGCTCCGCGACCCGGGCACCGCTGTGCCGGTCACCGTGCGCAGTGACATGAAGCTCGCGTGACCAAGCTCGAGGAGGCGATCCAGGCGGCGCGCGTCGCATCGACGTCGCACCCCGATCCCGCGAACGCGCGCGATGCCGTCCTCGCGATCCTTGCCGCGGCCGCGGAGGACGAGCGCGTGCGCGCGAACCTGAGCGACGTGCGCGCCGGCCGCGCGCTCCTGCGGTTCACCGATACGCAGGAGGCGATCGAGTTCCAGGCGGGTGACGGACGCCTGCATGCCGAGGCCGCCGACATCAAAGGCAAGGGTCCGAAGGTGGACGCGACGGGCGCGACGTGGCTCGGCCTCGTAGCGGGAACGCTCAAGCCATGGCTCGCGTTCACCCGCGGGATGGTCGTCGCGCGCGCCGGTCTCACCGAGCTGCGCTGGCTGCAACAGGTCGCGGAGCGACTACAGAAGGCCTACGAGAACTAGCAGAGGTGCGCGAGATCGAGCTGGTTCTCCTCCTTCTCGTCCTCGTCACGGCGCTCACCTTCGTCGCGCGTCGCCTCACCGTCCCGTATCCGATCGTCATGGTCCTCGGCGGGCTCTTGTTGAGCCTGATCCCGGGCCTGCCGGCGCTCGAGCTCCCTCCCGAGATCGTGTTCTTCGTGTTCCTGCCGCCCATCCTTTACGCCGGCGGGTACTTCATGTCGGTCCGGGAGTTCAAGGCGAACCTGCGGCCGATCGTCCTCCTCGCGTTCGGGCTGGTCGTCTTCACGACCGCTGTGGTCGCCGTGGTCGCGCACGCGCTCGTGCCGTCGCTCGGCTGGGCCGGCGCATTCGCGCTGGGCGCGATCGTTTCGCCGCCCGATGCGGTGGC
>JANNUM010000286.1:0-2004 GCA_031395235.1 Chloroflexota bacterium | reverse complement strand
CCCGACCGGCACCGCGATCGGACCCCCGGTGTTCGTGACCTTCATCCCACGTCGCAGGCCGTCGGTCGACTGCATCGCGACCGCGCGCACCCAGTTGTTCCCAAGGTGCTGCTGTACCTCCGCGGTGACCAGCTCTCCGCTCTTGTCGTCCCGCTTCACGGTGAGAGCGTGGTAGATCTCCGGGAGCTCACCCTCCTCGAAGTGCACGTCGAGCACCGGGCCGATGATCTGGACGATCTCCCCCGTCCCGGTCGCGTGCTTGTTATTAACGGGTGTGTTCACTGCCATCTTGCTATCCCATAAGCGCTTCGGCGCCCGAAGCGATCTCCAGCATTTCCTTGGTGATGCGCGTCTGGCGCGCCTTGTTCGCCGCGAGCGTGAGGTCGCCGATGATGTCGTCCGCCGCGTCAGTCGCGTTGCGCATCGCGACCATCTGCGCGGAGAACTGCGAGGCCTTCGACTCGAGGATCGCCTGATACACGGCCATCTCGATGAAGCGCGGCAGGATGACGTCCATCACGGCTTGCGGATCCGGTTCGAACAGGTACTGGATCGGCGGCATGTCGTCGATGTCCTCGTCCTCGGGCACAAGCGGAAGGATCCGCCGGATGGTCGGCTCCTGACGGAGCGTGTTGATGTAGCGAGTGAACGCGAGGTGCACCTCGTCGACGTTCCCGCTCGTGAACTCGTCCACCGCTACCCGAGCGATGACGTTCGTGTCGTTCGTCGTCGGTCGGTCCGGGATGCTCGGGAACTCGGCGATCACGGGACTTCGCAGACGACGGAGCGAGGCGATGCCCTTCTTGCCGACCGCGAGGTACGCGGTCTCCGGCTGTTCCTGCGCGAAACGGATGGCGGTCCGGAGCAGGTTCACGTTCATGGGGCCGACGAGTCCACGATCGGTCGTGATGAGCACGACGGCGACCTTGCGGATCGGCGTCCGACGCTGCAGCAAGGGGTTGATCTCCGGGTCCGCGTACGGTGCGAGCTCGTTCAGCACCGACCGCAGCTTCTGCTCGAACGGCCGCGAGGCGAGCACGGCCTCCTGCGCACGTCGCATCTTCGATGCGGCGACGAGCTGCATCGCGCGCGTGAGCTGCTGGATGTTCTTGACCGAGCGGGCGCGCCTCCGCAGGTCCCGTTCGCTCGGCATCTAGGCCTTCGGAGCCTCGGGCTTCTTGGCTTCGGGCTTCTTCGCTTCTGGGTTCTTTGCCTCGTCGGACGGCTTCGCCGCCGCCGGCTTTGCTTCGTCGGACGGCTTCGCCGCCGCCGACTTTGCTTCGTCGGACGGCTTCGCCGCCGCCGACTTTGCTTCGTCGTAGGAAACGGTCTTCTTGAATTCCTCGATCATCGCGCGCGTCTGCTTTTCGATCTCCTCGTCGAACTTCTTCTCCTTGGCGATCTTGTCGGCGAGCGGTTTGTACTGCGTCTCCATGAATCGGTAGAGGTCGCGCTCGAAGTCCTTCACGCGCGCGGCCGGCACGTCGTCGACGTAGCCGTTCGACGCGGCGAAGATGATCACGACCTCCTGCACCAGCGAGAGGGGCTGGAACTGCGGCTGCTTCATGATCTCGGTGATCCGCTCGCCGCGGCGGAGCTGCTGCTGCGTTGCCTTGTCGAGGTCCGAGCCGAACTGCGCGAAGGCCGCGAGCTCGCGGTTCTGCGCGAGGTCGGCCTTCTGACCCTTCTCCACCGCCTTCATCGCCTTCGTCTGCGCGTCCCCGCCCACCCTGGAGACCGAGAGGCCGCTGTTCATCGCGGGGCGGATGCCCTGGTTGAAGAGGTCGGTCTCGAGGTAGATCTGGCCGTCGGTGATCGAGATGACGTTCGTCGGGATGTAGGCCGAGATGTCGTTCGCCTGCGTCTCGATGAGGGGCAGCGCGGTCAGCGACCCGCCACCGTTCTCCTTGTTGAGGCGCGCGGCACGCTCGAGCAGGCGCGAGTGCAGGTAGAAGACGTCGCCGGGATACGCCTCGCGGCCGGGCGGACGTCGCGTAAGGAGCG
>JANNUM010000273.1:0-1544 GCA_031395235.1 Chloroflexota bacterium | reverse complement strand
CGTCGACACTTCGAGTACCTCGGCCCCCGCGTGCACATGCACCAGCCGGAACCGGCGGCCGATGATGTACGCACGCCGGAACAGCGGCTTGATCTGCTCGGGACGGGCATCGGTCGCGAGGTCGAAGTCCTTGGGCTCGATGCCGAGCAACAGGTCGCGCACCGCGCCGCCGACGATGAAAGCGCGGAATCCGGCTTCCTGCAGCTTGCGGGTCACCATGCGCGCGCCCGCGCTTATCTGCTCGGCGCGCACGGGGTGCTGGTCGCGTTGATAGACGCGTGGCTCGCTCGACCGCAGTCCAGGGAGGAAGCGGGCGAGCAGACGGCGGATCATCGGGGGCGGGGCGCAGTCCGGCGCGCTGATTCAAGGGGTGCGGCCGGTGCTGCGAGCGGCGCGGATGATAGCACGCGTCCCGGGAACGGGCGGCCCCGGTTTCGGCCTCCGGCGCGAGGACGACGTGGACGCTGCGGTCTTATCCGGCGTCATGGTCGCGTCGGGAAAATGACCGATAATCTGAGTTTTCCCCGGCCTGCCGCGTCAACCGCGCTGCAGGCCGTCAGGCCCCACCTCTGGAGAGTCCGATGCCAAGTTACCAGCACGTCGCCGTGCCCGCCGGCGGCGCCAAGATCACCGTCAACCCGAACTTCAGCCTCAACGTCCCCGACCACCCAATCATCCCCTACATCGAGGGCGACGGCACTGGGCTCGACATCACGCCGGTGATGCTCAAGGTGGTCGACGCGGCGGTCGCCAAGGCCTATGGCGGCAAGCGGAAGATCCACTGGATGGAGATCTACGCCGGAGAGAAGTCGACCCGGGTCTACGGCCCCGACGTGTGGCTGCCGGAAGAGACGCTGGCGATCGTCCGCGACTACGTGGTGTCGATCAAGGGACCGCTCACGACGCCGGTCGGCGGCGGCATCCGCTCGCTCAACGTCGCGCTGCGCCAGGAACTCGACCTGTACGTGTGCCTGCGGCCGGTGCGCTATTTCGCCGGCGTTCCTTCGCCGGTTCGTGAGCCGGAGAAGATCGACATGGTCATTTTCCGCGAGAACGCCGAGGACATCTACGCCGGCATCGAGTGGCCCGCGGAAAGCGAAGCCGCGAAGAAGGTGATCGCGTTCCTGCAGAACGAGATGGGCGTGCGCAAGATCCGCTTCCCCGCGACCTCGGGCATCGGCATCAAGCCGGTTTCCCGTGAAGGAACCGAGCGGCTGGTGCGCAAGGCCTTCGAGTACGCGATCGCCAACGACCGCAAGTCGCTGACGCTGGTGCACAAGGGCAACATCCAGAAGTTCACCGAGGGCGCGTTCCGCGACTGGGGTTACGCGCTGGCGCAGCGCGAGTTCGGTGCGAAGCTCCTCGACGGTGGGCCGTGGATGACCTTGAAGAACCCGAAGACCGGCCGCGACATCGTGGTCAAGGACGTGATCACCGACGCCTTCCTGCAGCAGATCCTGCTCCGGCCCGCCGAGTACGACGTCATCGCGACCCTCAACCTGAACGGCGATTACATCAGCGACGCGCTCGCGGCGCAGGTCGGC
>JANNUM010000150.1:0-7098 GCA_031395235.1 Chloroflexota bacterium | reverse complement strand
ATCTCGTAGAACTCCGGGCCGTGACGCTGCGCCGTGGTCGCTCCGCCTCGCCGGCCGGCCTCCGCGACTGTCATGGCGCCCTTGCTGCGCGTCATCCGTTGTCTCCCTTCGATGCCTTCTGGGGGCACGCTGGCTTCCCCGGTAAGTAGCGAGGCAGGCTGCAAGTCCCATGCCATCGCTCGCCCGGCCGGATGACGACCGACTCATCAGGCGCATGCGAAAACGTGGGTAGACCGGGCGGCAAGCGGACGGTGGCTAGCGGATCTGCACGACACGTTGTGCGGGACGAGCGCTCGCTCGCCTGGCGCGCTTCTCGCGATGCGCAGCGATTCAGACCGGTAATGCAATGACGACGAAGCGCGGGTCGCCTGGATTCGGGCCGGTCGATGTCTGCAGAGTCAGGCGCTCGGTGCTGGTCGGTGCAGCTAACGAGACATCGGTGGGATCCACGCGTGGGTGCACCTCCCTCACGACATAGCGGAGCTCACGCGCGTCGGGAGTGACGATCACGACCTCATCGCCGTCACGCGCGCTCCACAGCGCGAGGAACATCCCGCGGCGCGCGTGGGCGTAGATGTACGAGTTGCCACGGTCGCCGGGTATCGCGGTGCCGGGTAGATGGAACGCGAAGTTGTCCGGAGTCTCCAGCCGGACGGTGTCGCGCTCGAGATCGCCTTCCTGGATCGGCAGATCGATGGCGAGGCGCGGGATCCTGATGCGATAGCCCGGCGGGATCGCCGGCACGGGCGTCGCGGTCGGGCTTACGGTCGGACTGAGCGTCGCATTGACGGTCGGGCTCGACGGCGGCGACGTTGTCACGGCCGCGACCGCCGATGGCGGTGCCGCCACGGGTGCCGCAAGCCTCACTCCGGCGATGAGCACCAACCCGAGACAGAGCGCGAGAACGCTCAGGGCGGGCGTCCAACGATTCACGGGCATACTCCCGAGCACAGTAGATGCCCGCCGAACGCCTGACGTACAACTCACGCCGCGAGCAGGCGAGCGAAGCACTCCGCACCCGCGGCCTTGCCGCGCTGCTTCTCTCGCCCGGCTCGGATCTCGCGTACCTCGCGGGCTACCGCGTCTTCGCCAGCGAGCGCCTCACGTGTCTGGTCGTCGGTGCCTACGGCGACTCCACGCTCGTCGTGCCGGAGCTCGAGTCACCGCGGGCTAAGGCCGCGGCACCTGACCTGTCGCAGCGCACCTGGTCTGAGACGGAGGATCCCTACGCGCTCGTCGCGAGCCTCGTGACGGCGAAGGGCGACGTCGCCGTCGCGGACCAGATGTGGTCGTTGTTCGTGCTGCGCCTGCAGGCCGCGCTCCGCGGTCGCGGCTTTCAGCTCGCATCCGTCATCACGCGCGGACTTCGGATGCGCAAGGACGCGTACGAACGGGAAGCGCTGCGCGCGGTATCGGCCGCGGCGGATCGCGCGTTCCCCCGCCTCCTCGAGCGCGAGTTCGCCGGCCGGACCGAACGCGAGGTCGGCGCGCAGCTGGCGGCACTCCTGCGCGAGGAGGGACACGACGAGGTCGCGTTCACCATCGTCGCCTCGGGACCGAACAGCGCGTCGCCACACCACGAGACCGGCGATCGCCGCATCGCGCTCGGCGACACGGTCGTGCTCGACTTCGGCGGCACGCGAGAGTGGTATTGCTCCGACATCACGCGCAGCGTGCACGTCGGCGACAGCGTCGACGATGAGGTGCGCCGGGTCCACGACATCGTGCGGCGTTCGCAGGAGGCGGGGTATTCGGCCGCAAGTGCGGGCGCCACCGCCGCATCGGTCGATGCCGCCT
The DNA here is from genome assembly GCA_031395235.1 of Chloroflexota bacterium. Lineage (GTDB taxonomy): Bacteria > Chloroflexota > Limnocylindria > P2-11E > P2-11E > CF-39. The sequence goes on along the minus strand of JANNUM010000150.1, from coordinate 5,301 downwards.
CACGCCGCGTGATCGACGAAGCCGGCTACGGCGAGCGTTTCATCCACCGCACCGGACATGGGATCGGCCTCGATGGGCACGAACATCCCTACCTCGTGCGTGGCAATGACGAGCCGCTCGAGCCAGGCATGGCCTTCTCGATCGAACCTGGGATCTACATCCCAGGTCGGTTCGGCGTCCGCATCGAGGACATCGCGATCCTCGGCGACGACGGCCGGGCCGAACCGCTGAACCGAGCGGATCACGCCCTCGCGATCGTCCGCTAGGCCGCTTCGCTTCTGGCTCGCGGTGATCGCAGCGGCGATCGCCGACCTCGCCGCGTTCCTCGCCGTGCCGAACTGGATCGGCGTCGCGGCGATCGGCGCGATCGGCTACCTCCTCTTCTCCGCGTTCGGCGCCGGCTGGTTCGCGATGCAGCGCTCCGCGCTCGCCGGCTTCCTCTCGGTGGTCGTCGGCGCGCTCTTCTACGGCGCGTACTCCCTGTGGGGTCAGGGGGCCGGCGTCGGCGCGAGCGGTGCGGACCTTCTCGGATGGGAGGCGCGCCTTCTGATCGCCGTGCTGCCGTACGCGCTCGGTGGCGCGTTCGCTGGCGCTGCCGGCGGCTGGCTCCGTCGTCGTGCGATGCGGCGCGTCTGATGCGCACGCAGCTGATCGCGGCGGTGATCGCGGCGTCCGTCGGACTCGCGTTCTGGTGGGGCCTGACCGAGCCACTGCCGGTGCCGCCCGTCATCCTCCTCGGCGTGCCGGCGGCGATCCTGTTCTGCGCGGGCCTCATCGCCGGGCGCCTCGGCGCCATTGCCTCGCCCGTCGCGCTGCTGTTCTCGCTCTTCATCGGCAGCATCATCGCGACACAGCTGCATCAGGCCTTCCGTCCGAACACGCCGCCGGTCTCTTCCTTTGGCGAGCTGCTCGTGCTGCAGCTGCCGGATCTCCTCATCCCACTCGGTGCGGCCGTCGTGCTCGGTGGCATCGGTGGTCTCGTCGGCGAACGGCTCCTCCCGTCACGCGAGCGCCGTGATTGACGGCGCGAGTTAGGGAAGCAGCGGTACCGCCGCCCGCAACGCCCACTCGTATAGGGAGTTCGGCAGCACGCCAAGAACGATCGTGGCGAGCGCCGAGACTCCCAGCGCGGTGGAGAGCAGCCGCGTGTTCACGACCAACGGCGCGCCGGCCTCCGGGTCGTGCATGTACATGTGGACGACGACGCGCAGGTAGTAGAAGGCCGCAAGCACGGCGTTGAGCGCGATCAACACCGCGAGCCAGGCGTAGCCCGCGTCGAGCACTGGCAGGATCACGAAGACCTTCGCGACGAAGCCGACCGTCGGTGGAATGCCGGTGAGCGAGATGAGAAAGACGAAGAAGGCGAACGCGCCGAGCGGGTGGCGTCGCCCGAATCCATTGAGCTCGTCGAGCGTGGCGCCACGCGAGCCCTCGACGTCAAAGTACAGCAGGCACGCGAATGCGCCGAGGTTCATGACGCCGTACGCGAACACGTAGAAGAGAACGGCGGCCGTCGCCGACGGGCCGGCCGTGGCCGATGCCGCGACCGCGGCGAGGATGTAGCCGGTATGCGCGATGCTCGAGTACGCGAGCATCCGCTTCGTGTTGGTCTGCACCAGCGCCACGATGTTCCCCCCGGTCATGGTCACAGCGGCGAGGATCGCGAACACCGTGGTCCAGTCCACCGCCAGTGGCGCAAGCGCGATCACCAGCACCTTCAGGATCGCGGCGAACGCGGCGGCCTTCGGGCCCACCGACATGAACGCCGTCGCCGGCGTCGGCGCCCCGTCGTACGCGTCCGGCGTCCACTGGTGGAACGGCACCACCGCGGCCTTGAACCCTAGGCCGACCGTGACGAGCGCGAGGGCAACGATCGTGGGTCCGTTCGCGAGGCCGATACCCTGCAGCTCGGTCGCGATGTCGATGTAGCGCGTCGACCCGGTCACGCCGTAGAGCCAGGCGAAGCCGTACACCAGCAGCGCCGAGCTGAACGCGCCGAGGAGGAAGTATTTGAGCGCAGCCTCGTTCGCGAAGCGGTCCCGGCGCTGCATGCCCGCGAGCACGTAGATCGGGATGGTCATGAGCTCGAGGCCGACGAAGAGCGTGATGAGGTCGGTCGAGAGCGCGATCGTCATCGCGCCGACGGTCGAGAAGCAGAGTGTCGCGTAGTACTCGCCCGCTGGGATGCCGCGCCGCTCGAGGTACGAGGGAGCGACGAGCGTCGCGAACACCGCGAGGAGGATGAACACCGCCCGAAAGAACGCAGTGAACGTGTCGACCTGGACATAGCCGCCGAAGTACTGGCCCGACGGCGGTGCCAGCGGCCCGCCAAGGAATGCGAGCGCGAGACCCACGACCGTCATGGCCGGCAGCACCTGACGCGCCTGCGTCCGTGATAGGAGCCCGTCTGCGACGAGGACCACGCAGGCCGTGAGCGTCACGATCACCTCGGGCAGGATCGGCGTGATCGTGTCGAGGAACGCGCTCACTTGAAGGCCAGCTGGAAGCCCGGATCGGTCGCGAGCCGCAGCACCTGTTCCAGCGAGGGTTCGATGATCGCGATCGCCATTTGGGGAAAGACGCCGAGGAGGACGGTCAGGACCAGCAGCGGCACAGCGCAGATCACCTCGAGCGGTGAGAGATCCGGGAGCGCCCGATACGCCTCACGCACCGGCCCAAACATCACGCGCTGGAACATCCACAGCATGTACACAGCGGCGAGGATCACGCCGATCGCCGCGACCGGACCCCAGAAGAGACCGCCGAGCGGCACGCCGCTGAACTTGAACGTTCCAAGCAGCACGAGGAACTCGCCGACGAAGCCGCTCAGTCCCGGTAAGCCCAGCGACGCGAGCAGGAAGATGCCGAAGAAGGTCGTGTACAGCGGCCAGCGGTTCGCGAGGCCGCCGAGATCGGCGATGAGCCGACGGTGCGTCCGCTCGTACTGGATGCCGACGAAGAGGAAGAGCGCGCCCGTGACGAACCCATGGTTCAGCATCTGCAGTACCGCGCCGACGGCGCCCTGAACGTTCAGGACGAAGATCCCCAGCGTCACGAAGCCCATGTGCGCGACCGATGAGTACGCGACGAGCTTCTTGAGATCCTTCTGCACCGTCGAGACCGCGGCGCCGTAGAGGATCGCGACGACCGAGAGGACGATGATGATCGGCAGCCACAGCTGCGTCCCCACCGGGAACAGCGGCAGCGCGAAGCGCAAGAAACCGTAGCCGCCGGCCTTCAGGAGGACACCGGCGAGGAGGATCGAGCCCGCGGTCGGCGCCTCGACGTGGGCGTCGGGCAGCCAGGTGTGGAACGGGACCATCGGCAGCTTGATCGCGAACGCCAATCCGAACGCGAGGAAGACCCAGAACTGGAACTCCGCCGAGAAGCGGCCGCGCGACGCGAGCAGCTCCGGCAGCGACAGCGTGCGCGAGCCCTCGTCGCCGGAGGCGAGCCAGACGGCGACGATGGCGACGAGCATGAGCAGCGAGCCAGCCAGCGTGAAGATGACGAACTTGAGGGTCGAGTAGATGCGCCGCGGGCCGCCCCAGATGCCGATGATGAGATACATCGGCACGAGCATCAGCTCGAACATGACATAGAAGAGGAAGAGATCGAGCGACACGAACACGCCGACCATGCCGATCTCCAGCACCAGGAACGACGCCATGAATGCCGCGAGCCGGTCCTTGATCGAGCCGCCGGACGAATACAGCACCGAGATGAAGGTGAGCAGCGTCGTCATCGGAACGAGCAGGACCGAGATCCCGTCGACGCCCACGAGGTAGCGGATACCGAGGCTCGGTAGCCACGCGGCCTCCTCCACCAGCTGGAAGCCGGCCTCGCCGACACGGAACTGCGCGAGCATGACGAGCGAAAGGACGAGCTCGACGAACGTCGTGACGACGGCGACCTGCTTCACCGCACGCACGTCGCTCCGGAAGGCGTACAGCGGAAGCAGTCCGACCGCGGGCACCGCGAGGAGCAGCGTGAGGATGTGGTCGATCGTCATCGCGTGAAGATCCCCGCGGCATAGCCGCCGTAGGCCACGAGGATCACGAGCAGACCCGCCATGATCGTGAGCGCGTAGTTGCCGACGATGCCGGTCTGCGCGCGACGGAGCCCGCCTCCGCCCACGGCCGCGAGCCAGCCGAGCCGGTTCGCGAGGCCGTCGATGATGTGGATGTCGAACGCCCACATCGCGCCGAACGCGGCGCGCAGTGCTTCGACGATCCGCCTGTCGTACAGCTCATCGATGAAGTACTTGTTCACGAGCAGGCGGTAGAACGGACCCGTCGCCCGCGAGACCGGGGACGGGTGGGGCCGGTGGCGCACGTACATCGACAAGCCGGCGCGTATGCCGATAACGCCGGCAGCGACCGAGATCGCCGCGAGGGTGAGGATCGTCGCGAGCTCGGGCGCGTGCTCCGCGCTCCCCTCCCCCTCGAAGACCGGACCGAGGAAGTGGTGGATGAACCCGGCCTCTGGCGGGAAACCGATCGCGAAACCCAGTACGACCGTGCCGACGGCGAGCGCCACGAGCGGCAGCGTCATGACCGCCGGCGACTCGTGCGCATGGTCGTACAGGTGGTGATCGCGCGGCTCGCCGTGGAACGTCAGCCACATCGCGCGCGTCACGTAGAAGGCGGTGAGCACCGCGGTGAGGATGCCGATCGCCCACAGCAGCGGATAGCCGCCCAGGAACGCGGCCGCGACGATCTCATCCTTCGACCAGAAGCCAGCGAGCGGTGGCAGCGCTGCGAGCGCGCCGCCGGCGAGGAGCATCGTCCAGTAGGTGACCGGGAGCTTCCGCCGCAGCCCGCCCATCTTCCGCATGTCCTGCTCCCCGCCGAGGCCGTGGATGACCGACCCGGAGCCGAGGAACAGGAGCGCCTTGAAGAACGCGTGCGTCGCGAGGTGGAAGATCGCCGCTACTGGCGCTCCGACACCGAGCGCGAGGAACATGTAGCCGAGCTGGCTCACGGTCGAATAGGCCATCACGCGCTTGATGTCGAACTGGACGAGGGCGATCGTGGCGGCGAAGATCGCGGTCACCGCGCCGACGGCGCCGACGACCGCGAGCGACGGCCCGGCCGCGTCAAAGAGTGGCATCGAGCGGGCGACCAGGTAGACGCCGGCCGTGACCATCGTGGCCGCGTGGATCAGCGCGGACACGGGCGTGGGGCCCTCCATCGCGTCAGGCAGCCACGAGTGGAGCGGCAGCTGCGCCGACTTTCCCGTCGCGCCGAAGAAGAACGCGAGACAGATGAGCGTGAGGTTCGCTTCCGTCGCGATGTCGAC
>JANNUM010000246.1:0-2184 GCA_031395235.1 Chloroflexota bacterium | reverse complement strand
GCCGCGGCGGGCAGAGCCGACTACCAGGGGTCCGCAGATTTCGACTTGCGCGGCGCTCCATGGCCAAAGTCATGCCGCTCGCCGAATGATTCCGACCTCTAAGACAAGTTTTGGCCGTGTGCCGGGGCCGGCGCCATCCAGTGCGTACCTACGCAAAACGCGCGACCCTCACCAGGCGGCGCTCCCTACCGGGCGCGGCCGCGGCGCCGGCATCGGCCAGAGCGGCTGACCCGTAGGATGCGTCCGGCTCACGCGCTCGCCTCCTGCGCGTCCCACCAGGCAATCCACTCGGCCACACCCTCGACGGTCACGTGGTGGAGCTGGGTTCCGTCGCGCTGGGGTGGCCGTACGCGGATGATTGCATAAATATGCGTCCAGCCGCATAATATGCGGCTATGCCGGTAAAGGTCGCGATCTTTGGCGCGACGGGCTACGCGGGTGGCGAGCTCGCGCGCCTGCTGCTGCGTCATCCCGAGGCGCGGCTCGTAGCCGCGGTCGCCCGCGGCCGTCAGGGAGAGCCGCTGCGCGACGTGCAGCCGCATCTCCACGGCGCGCCGCCCTCGCTGGTCGTGGGCTCGGACCCCGGCGACGCCGAGGTCGTGTTCACCGCTCTGCCGGCGGGTGAGGCTGCGAAGCTCGCGCCCGGCTGGCTCGCCGAGGGCCGCTCGGTCATCGACATCGGCAGCGACTTCCGGCTCCGCGATCCGAAGGACTACGAGCGCTGGTACGGATACGCGCACCCCGCCCCGGAGCTGCTGAAGGAAGCGGTCTACGGGCTGACCGAGCTGACGCGCGACCGCCTGCGTGGCGCGCGGGTCGTCGCGAACCCTGGCTGCTACCCGACGGCGACGCTCCTCGCGCTGGCGCCCGCGCTGCGCGCGAATCTGGTGGAGGACGACATCGTCGTCGACGCGAAGTCGGGCGTCTCCGGCGCCGGCCACAACGTCGACGACGCGTACCTCTTCGGGACGATCGACGAGAGCGTGCGGCCGTACGGCGTGCCGAAGCACCGCCATCAGCCGGAGATCGCGCAGGAGGTGCGCGGCATGTCGGGTCGCGCGCCGCGGCTCACCTTCACGCCGCATCTCATCCCGATGACGCGCGGCCTCCTCGCGACGTGTTACGCGACGCTGCGCGACGGCGTCGACGGAGCCCGCGTCGCGGACGCCTACGCGACGGCGTACGCGAAGGAGCCGTTCGTGCGCGTCACGAGCTCGTTCCCGGCGACCAAGGCGACCCTTGGGAGCAATTGGTGCCTCGTGCACGCCATCGTCGACGAGCCGAACCGGCGCCTTGTCGCGTTCGCTGCGATCGACAACCTGGTGAAGGGCGCGGCCGGATCGGCGATCCAGAACCTGAACGCGATGCGCGGCTACCCCGAGACGATGGGTCTCGAGGCGCTGCCGCTCTGGCCATGACCGGCGGGCGTGGCGTGACGTTCGCGCATGGCTTCCGCGCCGGTGCCGCGAAGGCCGGCGTGAAGCACGGACGGCCCGAGCGGTTGGACGTGGCGCTCATCGTGTCGGATCGGCCGTGCACCGCGGCGGCGGTGTTCACGACCAACCAGGTCATCGCCGCGCCGTGCGTCGTGACCCGCCGGCACGTCGACCGCGGGCCGCTGCGCGCCATCGTCGTGAACTCCGGCAATGCGAACGCCTGCACCGGCGAGCAGGGCGAGCGCGACGCGATCGCGATGGCGGAAGCGGCCGCGGCCGTCGTGCAATGCACGCCGTACGAGGTCGCGGTCGCGAGCACCGGCGTCATCGGCCAGAGGCTGCCCATCGAGCGGATCGCCGCCGTGCTTCCCGGCATCGAGCTCAGCGAAGGCGGTTGGGACGACACCTCGCGCGCGATGATGACGACGGACACGCGACCAAAGGTGACCGAGCGCGAGCTGCATCTCTCGGGGGGCACGGTGCGGATCGGTGGCGTCGCGAAGGGCGCGGGGATGATCCATCCGAACATGGCCACGCTCCTCGCGTTCGTGACGACGGACGCGGCGGTGGAGCCCGGCGATCTGCGGCGGATCGTCACGCACGTCGCGGACACGACGTTCAACGCGATCTCGATCGATGGCGACACCAGCACGAACGACACGCTGCTCGTGCTCGCGAACGGCGCCTCCGGCGTGACGCCGAAGGGCGCTGATCTCGCCGCGTTCGAGGAGGGCGTCCACACGGTGTG
>JANNUM010000211.1:0-6607 GCA_031395235.1 Chloroflexota bacterium | reverse complement strand
CCGTGGTAGATCTCCGGCACCTCGAGCTCGAACAGCCGCTTCACGAGATTCTTGTGCGAGCGGCTGACCATGATCTGGGGTCCGCGCAGCGTGCGCCGCACCTCGACGACCACGACTTTGCGGTGCTGGCCGATGAAGTAGCGCTCGTGCGGCGCCTGGTCGGCCCGCGGCAGGATCGCCTCCGCCTTGCCGAGCTCCATGATGGCGGAACCGGCCTCGAAGCGGCTGATCTGGCCGTTGATGATGTCGCCCTCTCGGTCGGCGTATTCCGCGAACACCTGCTCGCGCTCCGCCTCGCGCAGCGACTGCTGGATCACCTGCTTGGCGGTCTGCGCGCCGATGCGCCCGAGCGCGGCGGCGGACTCCTCGAGCGGCACGATGTCGCCGAGCTGGACGTCGGGCTTGATCCGCCTGGCGGCGTCAAGAAGGATCTGCAGCTTGGGGTCTTCTACCTTCTCGCTGACGGTCTTGAGCAGAAAGACCCTGAACGCGCCGGTCGTGATGTCGACCTTGACGTCGATGTTCTCTTCCGCGCCGTAGGCGCGCTTGAGAGCCCGGGCGATGATGTCGCCGACGACCTCTTTGGGGAGACCCTTCTCGGCGGAGAGCTGCGCAAGACCGGTCACGAGTTCTCGGTTCATCGCCGGCGCTCCCCCTCTTCAATTCGGTACGCTCGCTTCGCTCGCTAAACAGGGGCCCCTGCCCCTGGGCGACAAAAAAAGTGGGGTCGACCCACTTTCAGCGGCACCCGCGGCGTCCGGGCATCGATCCGGCAGCCGCGGACAAAATTGTATCAAAGGGGAGCAACCTCGGGCGCTTGGCCGCCGCCCGCTCTTAGGTGAGGTTGTTCCCGATCATCGAGAACTGATTCGAGAGTTGGTCCCTGAGAAAGATCATCGCGATGATGATCGTGATCGCGATAACCGCGATGATGAGTGCGTATTCGACTAGGCCTTGCCCTGATTCGTCTCTCCAAAATCGACCCATTCCCACTCCTTACAGGCGGGTCGGCGGCCACCAATAGCCTGCCATGCCGCTCGCGCGTCTGCTAGCCCGCAGCGGCGACAGGACGCCCACCGTCACCGTCCTGCGACCCGGACCCGCCCTGCGGCCCGCAGGGCGGCCGTTACGCGCTCCTCTGTGCTCGCGGACCCCACCGGCGGCGCTCCGCGCAGGGCCGAGAGCGCTTCGGCGGCGGTGTAGCCGAGGGCCTGGAGGGCCGCCGCGGCCTCGTCCTCGGTCAGCAGACCGGTGGGCTCCCGCTCCGGACCGGTCCTCGCGATCTTGCCCTTCAGCTCGACGATGAGCCGCTCCGCGGTCTTCTTGCCCACTCCGGGTGCGCGCGCGAGCGCGGCAGCGTCGCCCGAGGCGATCGCTGCGGCGAGGGCCGACGGGCTCGACACAGACAACAGGGACAGCGCCGCCCTGGGGCCGACGCCGGGCACCGTTATGAGCAGCTCGAAGAGCCCGAGCTCTTCCCTCGTCTCGAAGCCGAAGAGCTGCTGTGCGTCTTCGCGGACGACGTGGTGCGTGTGCAGCACGACGCTGTCGCCGGATGGATGCCGTGGAACGAACACCTTGTAGCCGACGCCACGCACATCGACGACGATGTGATCCGCGCCGCGCGCGACGACTTCGCCGCTCACGTAAGCAATCACGGGTGACGACTCGGCGGGCGCGGGTCCTGCCGCGGACCGGCGCGGGTCCTGCCGCGGTCTCGGGCATCGCCTGCTCCCGGGTTGGCCTCCCCGCCTTTCGCGCTGTGTACCGCAGTCGTGATGGCGGGGTCCCCTCCACTCCCGGTCGCAGGCGATAGCCCTCGCCGCGTCACCCGCGCCCGGACTTCTCGCTCGCTCAATCGGCGCTCGCGACGGCGGCGACGAATTTCATGCGCTGCGCGTGTGTCAATGCGATGGCGATCGCGTCGGCCACGTTGTCCTGGGTAACGGGTTCGGAGAGCTCGAGCAGGTGCACGAGCATGCGCTGCACGGCGCGTTTATCCGCGCCGCCGCTTCCGGTGACCGACTGCTTCACTTCCTGAGGCGTGTACTCGGCGATCGCCAGGCCCGCACGTGCGCCACAGACGAGCGCGACGCCACGAGCCTCGGCCACGGCCATCGCCGTCTTCACGTTCTTGTTGAAGTAGAGCCGCTCGAGCGCCAGGAACTGTGGCGCGTGCGTCGCGATCAAGGCGTCCAGGGCATCGGCGATCGCCATCAGCTTTTCGCCCGCGCTGCCGAACTTCGGCGTCGGCACAAGTCCATAGGCCATGAGCTGCGGCGGGTCCGTGCTGAGATGCAGGATCGCGTACCCCATTCCCGTCGTGCCCGGATCGATGCCGAGCACAGTGTTCTGGCTAGGCGTGCTGCAGGACCTCGTCCGGTACGTCGAAGTTCGCGTGGACCTTCTGAACGTCGCCCTGCTCCTCGAGCTCCTCCACGAGACGGAGCACCTTTCGGGCCTGGTCGCCGTCGACGCGCACGGTCGTCGTCGGACGCATCGAGATCTCGGCGGAAGCGACGGTGATGCCGGCCTTCTCGAGCGCGGACTTCACCTTCTCGAACGAGCTCGGGGTGGTGTACGCGGTGACGAGACTGCCGTCGGTCTCGACGTCCTCCGCCCCCGAGTCGATCGCGATGAGCGATACGTCGTCGGGCGAGCGCTTGCCGGCGTCGATCTCGATGATGCCCTTCTGCTCGAAGAGCCACTGCACCGAGCCTGACTCGCCAAGCTTGCCGCCGTTCTTCGTGAACGCGGCCCGGACCTCGGAGGCGGTGCGGTTGCGGTTGTCGGTGGCCGCTTCGACCATCACGGACACGCCGCCTGGCGCGTACCCCTCGTAGACGATGCTCTCCAGCGCGGCGCCGCCGTCGGCGCCGGTGGCGCGATCGATCGCGCGCTGGATGTTGGCGTGCGGCATGTTCACGGCGCGCGCGCGGTCGAGGGCGAGCCGAAGCCGGAAATTCGCCTCGGGATCGCCGCCACCCTCGCGCGCGGCGAGCATGATCTCCCGCGTCATCTTGGTGAAAACGACGCCCCGTTTGACGTCCGCCGCGCCTTTCTGGCGCTTGATCTGACTCCACTTTGAATGTCCGGACATCGCGCCGAATACTATCAACGCACACGCACTGGGGAGAGCGACATTGGCCCTTACACATCCCGAAAAGATCCGCAATGTGGCGGTCGTGGGGCACGGCGGATCTGGGAAAACGACCCTCATCGAGAGCTTGCTCCACGCCGTCGGCGCCACGAACCGCCTCGGCAAGGTCGATGACGCGACCAGCATCCTCGATACCGATCCTGAGGAGCAGAAGCGCCGCATCACCATCAACGTCGCCCTCGCTTCGTTCACTCACGAAGGCACGAAGGTCAACCTCCTGGACACCCCGGGCTTCCTCGATTTCGCCGGTGACCAGCACGCCGCGCTGCGCGTCGCGGAGGCCGCGCTCGTCGTCGTTGACGCCTCGGCGGGTGTCCAGGTCGGCACGCAGCTCGTCTGGTCGGAGCTCGATGACCACAAGACGCCTCGCGTCGTGGTCGTCACTCGGCTCGACCGCGAGAACGCCGACTTCGAGCGGGTGCTGGGACAGCTGCGCGAGGCCTACGGCAACCGCGTCGTTCCGTTGCACGTGCCGGTCGGTGAGCATCAGGGGCTCTCGGCGACGATCGATCTGCTCCACGGGCAGGTGCTGAAAGGTCCGAAGGAGCCGATCGCGGAGATCGACAAGGCCCAATCCGACAGCATCGGTCCGTTCCGCCAGCAGCTCGTCGAGGCGATCGTCGAGACGAACGAGGACCTCCTCACCCGCTACCTCGACGGCAAGGAGATGTCCTACGAGGAGCTGCGAGACGCGCTGCACGCCGCCGTGCGCGAGGGCAAGGTCATTCCAGTCGTTGCGACATCCTCATCGAAGAACGTCGGGTACACCGCGCTCCTGCACACGATCCGCGAGATGCTCCCCTCGCCCGCCGAAGACAGCTCGGTCATCGGCAAGTCACCCGCCGGCGAGGAGACGGCCCGCAAGACCGATCCTGCCGAGAAGTTCTCCGCGTTCGTGTTCAAGACACTCGCCGATCCGTTCGTCGGAAAGCTGAGCTACGTCCGCGTCTATTCGGGCACCCTGCACCACAACTCGCAGGTGTTCGACGCGACGAAGGGCGAGACCGAGCGCGTGGGCCAGATCTTCTTCCTCCGGGGCAAGGAGCAAGAGATCACCGACGCGGTCGGCGCCGGCGACATCTGCGCCATTCCGAAGCTCACCGCCACCTCCACCAACGCGACGCTGACCGACAAGGACGCTCCGATCCTCTACGACCCGATCGCCTTCCCGCCGCCCTCGTTCTCCGTGGCCATCGATCCCGCGAGCAAGGCCGACCTCGACAAGATGTCGACAGCGCTGCACAAGCTCATCGACGAGGATCCGTCACTGCACGTGCGGCGGGACGATGCCACACACGAGACGATCCTCTCGGCGGTCGGCGAATCTGGGATCGATGTCGCGGTGCACCGGCTGAAAGAGAAGTTCGGCGTGCAGGTCGAGATGCGCACGCCGCGCGTGCCGTACCGGGAGTCGATCCGCACGAAGGCACAGGCGCAAGGCCGCTACAAGCGCCAGACCGGCGGCCACGGCCAGTTCGGTGACGCGTGGCTCGAGGTCGAGCCGCTACAGCCTGGGTCCGGTGTTGTCTTCGAGACGCGCGTCGTCGGCGGCTCGGTCCCGCGCAACTTCTGGCCCGCCGTCGAGAAGGGCATCCGCGAGCAGGCCGTGAAGGGTGTGATCGCTGGTTACCCGCTGTCGGACTTCAAAGCCGTGCTGTACGACGGCTCGTTCCACCAGGTCGACTCAAGTGAGATGTCGTTCAAGATCGCCGGCTCGCTCGCCTTGCAGGCCTGCGTCAAAGATGCGCAGCCGTATCTCCTCGAGCCGATCATGGATGTCGAGGTCATCGTCCCCGAGGAGCAGATGGGCGATGTGCTCGCGGACCTCAACAGCCGCCGCGGACGCGTGCTCGGTATGGACGGCGCGGGCGCAGGGCATCAGAGCATCAAGGCGCACGTGCCGCTCGCGGAGATCTTCCGGTACTCAACAGACCTGCGATCGATGACCGGCGGCCGCGGCACGTTCACCGCTACGTTGCTGGGCTACGAGCAGTGCCCGTCGCACATCGCGGAGAAGGTCATCGCGGCGCACGCGGAGAAGGTCGAGGAGGGCGCCGCCGCCCGCTAGGCGCGTTCTCTTGCTCGTCCGCGCATCATGGCCGATGTGGCATGGCTGTATCGGTCGTCGATATACCGGGCATTGTTCCCGGGCATGCTGCGGCTCTTCGTACCGGCGCACGTGCGCCTCTATCGTCTCCTTCGCGGACGCGTCGTAGGCAGGCTCTCGCAGGGATTCACGCCGCTCCTGCTGCTAACGACGCTCGGGCGAAAGAGCGGCCGGCGGCGGACGCAGCCCGTCGGTTACGTGCGAGATGGTCCGGCGTTCCTCATCGTCGGAGCGAACGGGGGGTTGACCTCCGACCCCGGGTGGGTCTTCAACCTCCGAGCTCGGCCTGAGGCCGAGGTGGAGGTCGGCGGCGAGCGGTTACATGTGCGGGCGGCGATCCTCACCGGCGACGAACGCGCCCGTGCGTGGCGCGAAGTGACGGCCCGGTGCCCGTTCTTCGACGTGTACCAAGGTGCTGTTCGCCGATCGATCCCGGTCGTCCGCCTCGATCCTGAGGCGACTGGCCTCTTGTCGCGACCTGCTTAGGTGATGTCCGCCACGATCCGGCGCGAGAAATACGACAGCAGCCACTCGACGAGCAGCGTGCCACGGTTGCGACCGCCGACGAGCTGCATGAGGTAGTTGGTCCTCCACACCGTCCACGCCGGCAGGCCGGACAGCACGATGTGGATGGGGGCTGCGAACTCGGCCGCCGCGCTGGTCCGGCCGAGCGCGACCAGGTCGCCCTTCCGTTTGTAGACGTAGGGCTGCGTCGGCTCGCCGCGGACGACGCGCGCCAGGTTCGTCGCCGCGGCCGGCGCCTGGAGTACCGCGACCTGGGCGAGCATCGGCAGCGGCTTCCCGTCCTGCTCGAAATGGGCGGCGTCGCCGAGCGCCAACACGTCGTCGCGCCCACCGGCGCGAAACGATGTGTCGACGATGAGCCGCCCGTCTTTGGCGTGCGGGAGGTCGCACGCGGCGACGATCGGGTTGGTCTTCACGCCACCCGCCCAGATGACCGTGTTGGCGGTCAGGGTCCAATCGTCCTTCGTGCGCAGCGAGCCCTCCCCCACCTCGGACACGAGCGTCCTCAGCATGATGCGCACGCCGAGCTGCTCGAGCCGGCGCTGCGCGATCGCGGATAGGCGCGGGTCCATGCCCGGCACGACGCGGTCGGCGCCGTCGATCAGCGTGATCGAGGGCTCGTGACGCACGTCGATGCTGGGGTAGATGCCGCGCAGCGTGTGATCCATGAGGTCGCGCATCGAGGCCGCGAGCTCCACGCCGACCGGACCCGCGCCGACGCTGGCGAACGAGAGCCGCTCGCGCCGCTGCGCGGCATCCGCGAGCAGCGCGGCGTCCTCGAAGGTCGAGAGGATGCGGTGCCGCACCGCACGGCC
>JANNUM010000178.1:0-2561 GCA_031395235.1 Chloroflexota bacterium | reverse complement strand
GTGATCGATACGGTCTTCATCGGCGGGCCGTCCTCAACGCTTCCGGATCGAGCGGCGGGTCCAGTTTGGTGGGCGTGATGCGAGGTCTTCTCATCTGCGCGTCTCCTTACTCTGCTGCCCACTCTTCCCTACCCGGGTGCGGCGGTCAACGCCGGGCTGTTGTGTCGTTCAGCGACGGGTTGACAAGCAATCCCAATCTATGCAAGATATTTACGTGAAGCAAAAGAACTCGCAAGAATTGGGATTGACCAGGACTCCCAAGCTCGAACAGGCAATGGCCTGGCTGATCGAGCATGGGCCGACCCACGTCAACCCACCACTACCCGCCTGGATGCTGCATGACCTCGTGCAGGGCAAGCGCATCGCCAACCTCCGCCGCGGCGTTTACCTCGCGCCTACGGAGAGCGGAGCGATGTGGAGCCTCCCGGCGGTCGCTACTCAACTAGAGCCCTCCGGCTACCTGAGCTTCTACGGCGCGCTCGTTCTTCACGGACTGACCGACCAGGACAGCTCGCTCTGGGGCTACGTGCTGGGCCAGCGCCAGAGCAGCCTGCGCTATGGCCAGCAGCGCTTGGACTTCGTGCACTGGCCTCGCCGAGTCCGCAGCGCAAAGGCGAAGCTAATGCGTCGCGGCGACGAGGTGATCCGCTTGGCCACGCCAACGCAAGCCTTCACCGACGCGCTCGAAGCCCCCCGCTACGTCACCAGCTGGCCGGAGCTGCTACACGTCCTTCGGACCGGCATCGCCCTGGGCAAGCTCTCCGCCGCGAGGCTGCGCGCGCGAGCAATCGACACGAGGTCGCCTGCGCTCGCGCGCCGGCTCGGACTGCTCCTCGAACTCGAGACCGGAAAAGCCGATCCGGAGCTGCTTGCGCTCGCGCAGCGCTCCAACAACTGGACCCGCCTCGCCGGGCTCGGGTCGCGCGTCGCCGCACGAGACGCGCGCTGGCGGGTCGAGCTCCCCCGCTCGCGTGAGGACCTGTTGGCCGCGGTGCGCGATTGAGTCCCACGAAGAAAGCCAGGCCCGCCGGTCCAACCTTCCGCACCGAGCTGAAGCGACGTGCCAGCGACCTTGGCGTTCCGTCGGAAGACCTCGACCGCGCGCTGATCATCGGCCAGATCGCGGAACTGCTGATCAAGGACGACGCACTGAAGGGCAAGCTCGCGCACAAGGGCGCCGCGGTCCTGCGGCTGGTCGAGAAGAGTCAGAGGCTCTCCCGCGACCTCGACAGCGCCGACATCCGCGGCCACCGGGTCACGGCGCGCGCGATCGAGCGCGCGCTCTCGACGGCTGAAGCCAAGAAGGTGGTCCTGAAGGTCACATCTAACCGCCCGGGCCAGAGCAGCATCAGCTTCCTGGTCGAGTGTCGCCGACTCGCCGGCGGCGCGACTCTCCCGATCAGCATCACTATCAACTGGAGCGAGCCGTTCATCCTGCCCGTCGTGATGGGCGACTACCTTCTCCCGAACGGTACGCCGATCAAGGTCCCCGTCATGCAAGCGGTCGAGCGCGCGGCCGAGAAGGTGCGCGCGTTCCTGACCCGAGGTGAGGCCAGTGACGCATACGACCTGTGGTGGTACTGGACCCGCGTGCTCACCACGATCAATCGCCAGAAGCTCCCGAGCCTGATCAGGCGGAAGCTCGCATCGTCAGCGCGGCCCATCCCGAGCGCCGATACGCTTCACGAGCGTTTCGACGAGATGCGCGCGAACGCCGAGGACGAGTGGGCGACAGGAAAGGGTCTCGTCCTCAGCGGGAGGAAGCCCGATTGGAAGGACGTTGACGCTGCTCTGTTGAAGTTCAAAGCCCGTACACCCGCGAAGACCTAACGGCGCTACTCGAACTCCCAGCGGTGCGGGAGACGCGCGATGCCGACCTCGCGCGACGACCCGACGACGCGGAAGTTGAGCGCCTTCTGGTGATAGTCGTAGTGCCGGTCGGATCGGTCGGTCGCGGCGACGTCCACGTCGTACGCGCCGGGGAGCAGCACGAGCGCATCCATCGCGAAGCGCACCACGCCCTCCTCGCGCAGCGGCACCACGACGTCGTCGAGCATCGTGTTCGTGCCATAGATGCCGGTACCGTCGTCGCGGTAGACGTACACGCCGAACACCGCGTCCGCGAGGCCGGAGGGATTGCGGTAGCGGATCTCGAACGACGCGGCGTCGCCGATCTCGAGCAGCGTCTTCGGCACGCCGTCGCGGCCGATGACCTGTGCGGCGACGATCTCGATCTCGCCGGAACCGGTCCGGCCACCGACCTCGCCGCGGAGCGCGCGCTCGCGGAGCTCGCGCTCGCCGACCTCGACGTGGTACGCCGTCGCGACGTCGCGCACCGTGCCGCTCGCCGCGACCCGCCCCTGGTCGAGCCAGATGGCGCGATCGCACAGCCGTTGAATGAGACCGACGTCGTGGGACACGAGCACGATGGTCTTCCCTGCTCCGCGGAACTCGGCGATCTTCGCGTAGCACTTGTGCTGGAAGTACTCGTCGCCGACCGCGAGCACCTCGTCGACGAGGAGCACGTCGGGATCGACGTGCACGGCGACCGCAAAGCCGAG
>JANNUM010000141.1:0-14204 GCA_031395235.1 Chloroflexota bacterium | reverse complement strand
AGGCTTATGACGCCCAAGCGTTCACAGCGACGGCGTCGTTTGGCACCTCGATGTCGGCTCGTCGCATCCTGGGGGGGCAGTACCTCCCAAGGGTTGGGCTGTTCGCCCATTAAAGCGGTACGCGAGCTGGGTTCAGAACGTTGTGAAACAGTTCGAGATTGAGCTGTTGACTCTCACACGACGTTCGGTGCGCCTGTTAAAAGTGAGAGCTCGGCAACCTAATGCCGAGGACAAATCTGGCTAAATGCTGGGAACTCCGTGGATCCTTCGCTACTGCGCAAGCAGTGACAATGCGTAAGGTGCGGACAATCAGCAGGAAAGACCGATCGCGCATGCGATCGGAATCCTCACAGGCCATACGCCGGACTCGCACTAGCGAGAAGATATGGTCGGACCCCTGCGGCGACGCAGGGAGCCAGCGGGAACAAGAAACCAGCTGGCCTATGTAACAAAGAGTCGGTCTCTATCCAGTGTGCGCGCAGGTGAGTTGAGAGGAGTTGCCCCCAGTACGAGAGGACCGGGGTGAGCGGACCGATGGTGTACGAGTTGTCCTGCCAAGGGCACCGCTCGGTAGCTATGTCCGTTCCGGATAACCGCTGAAAGCATCTAAGTGGGAAGCCGACCTCGAGATGAGCTCACCCTCTGGGTAACCAGGTAAGACCGCACGTAGAGAACGTGTTTGATAGGCGGAAGGTGGAAAGGTCGTAAGACCCGTAGCTGATCCGTACTAACGGTCGAGGGCTTGACCTAATTTCCAGCATCCAGCCGGGCCATTGAAACCCCGCGAGCGCGTTGCGTTCGCAGGGCGGAGGGGCCACGGCGATCGGTGCGATCTCGTAGCGAAACTTCGCTTCGTCTTCCTCATTCACCGTCTGCCGTTTCGCATCAGCCCTCCCTCCGCGGAGGGCTTTTGTGTGTCTACGGGGCGGTGCGGCGTGCGCGCGGCGGTTGACCAGCAGCCGCCGACTTCGATAAACTTGGAAGCCTCGGTCCTTCGAGCGGTGGGGTCACACCTGTTCCCATCCCGAACACAGTAGTTAAGCCCACCAGCGCCGAAGATACTCGGGACGTCGGTCCCCGGGAAAATAGGTCAGGGCCGGGATAAAACGACTTCGACGCGAAAGCGTGCGAGGTCGTTTTCTTTTCCGCCCGGAACGTCCGCGCGAGCGGTTGACCACGACCTCAAGCAGCGGTCGACGTATTCGGTGTGGGGGAGCATCCGGAGCGCGTTCTCCGGCGTGTCGTACCGGATCCGGTGCAGGTCCAGGTCATCCTCGGGTCGCTGCTCGGGGACGGGCGACTCGAGGGCTGCGACGGAGAGCGCCGGCTACACATCGCGCATCACCGCGACCGCGCGGAGTACGTCTGGTGGAAGTACGAGCGACTCGGCGTCTTCGCCGCCTGCGCGCCACAGCTTCACGCCGACCGGCTCGAGTTCCGCACCATCGCGCATCCGGTGTTCGACGATCTCGCGCCGCTGTTCGCCGGCTCCGACCGCAGGCGTGTACGCGAGCTGCTCGCGCCACTTGGTCTGGCGGTGTGGATGACGGACGTCGGCCGACTGCGGTTGCGGGCGGAGGTGTTCCTTCCGACGCAGCGCGCGGCGGCGCTGGTGGCGAGCTAGGTGTCTGGGGCTGCTAGGCCGCGATGGGCTGCGCAACGCGCGAGGGCGCGGCTGTGATGTGCACGGAGAGCTCGCGTCGCAGGTTCTGGATCGCGCGGCCATGCAGCTGGCACGCGCGCGCTTCACTGACGCCCATCTTGGCCCCCGCCTCGCGCAACGTGAGCTCATCGCCGTAGTAGCGCGCGATGACCTCACGCTGGCGAGCCGGTAGCCTCCCCAACGCGTCCTGAATTCGTGTCTTGAGATCCTCCTGCTCGTAGCGCTCGGTAAAGCCGTCGTCGACGGCCGGGCCCTGATGCTTTCCGGTTTCCAGCAGCACGTCGAGCGATACCGCGAGCTCGGCACCCTCCGGCCGACGGTCGGCACGGCCTCGTTCGTCCACACGGCGAAGCTCGTCGACCACCGCACCCCGGATGCGCAGCGAGGCGTAGGCCTCGAACGGGACGCCGCGGCGCGGGTCGAAGCGATCGACCGCGGCGATCAGCCCGATCATGGCCGCGGACGCGACATCGTCACGGTCGGCGAGAGATGTCGGAGGAATGCGCATGCAGCGGGAAATGCCGATGGCGAGGTCCGCATAGCGCTCGATGAGCGCCCCGCGCGACCCCCTGTCGCCCGCCCGACAGCTCGCCCACACCTGGGCTAGGTCCACGCCAGTCCCCCTCCGCCGCAGCCGCGCATCACCCAACGGCCCCACAAGGCCGGCCCCTGTAGCGCGCCAGCCGCCAGACTTTGACGTGGTCTATGCCTACGGTTAATCCCCGTTCAGGCACATTTCGAATACCCATTCGGGTTCCCGGTGTTTAACGGGTTTCGCTGCGTATAGGCACGCTAGCCACGTAGTCCGAATACCCGTTCGGACTAGAAAACCTAGTCGATCAGGTGGTTCCTTAGGGCTAGTACGACCGCGTGGGTGCGGTCGGCAGCGCCGAGCTTGGCAATGAGCATTTGGACGCCCTTCTTCACCGTGTCCTCGGCGAGGACCATTGCGCGAGCGAGCTCTTTGTTGGTGTAACCCTCGGCCATGTATCGGAGGAGCTCAAGCTCGCGCGGTGTGAGCGCGTCGTGCAGCGTTGCAGTCTCGCCCGATCCATTCGGCGACGCGCCATTCGGGGTCACCCCATTCGGAACTGCGGCTGCACCCGCCCTGCCCACATTTTCTGGTTCCTGCGGTTCGGTGTGCGCCTGCGCGCGCGACTCGAGTACGTCCACTTTCGCGATCGACGAGGCAGCTTCACGCCCAAGCGCCACGAGCCCCTCGACGGCGGCGTGAAGCGCCGCGATGACCCGGCTGGCCGACGTGTCCTTGGAGACGTACCCGTTGCCGCCCGCACGGAGCACCGCCCGGATCAGCTCGGGGCTCCGGTCGATGCTGAACGCGACGATCGGCAGGGCGGGCGCCTCACTGCGGAGCCGGGCTATCGCCTCCGCCCCGGTGGCGTCCGGCAGATGGAGATCGCACAGAACGACGTCGGGCTGAGCGTCGGCGAGCAGCCCGATCGCCTCACTGCACGTCGAGGTCAGCCCGACGACGATGAGCCCCTCTCGCTCCAGGAGCGCCCGGACGCCGAGCTGCATGACGGGGTGGTCCTCAACGGCGAGCACGCGCAAGACCCTTCCGGACTCGCGTTTGATCTCGGCACGCCCGAGGAGCGCAAGCGTGTCGGCGGCACGCTGCGCGAGCGCGGCCTCATCGGGCTCGTACGTGGGATCGTGTCGCGCGAAACCGACCCCGGTCGCTCCAGCGACGTCGGCACCGCCGACGGACTCGCTTGCGGAAATTGCGGCGGCCCGGCACTCGGGATCGTCGGCGTCGGCATAGACAGCGAGCACCTTCCCCGAGGCGTTCCGTAGCGCGACGGCGTGGTGGCCGAACGACTCCGCCGTCGCCCGGGCCGCGCCGCGCGCGTCACCGGCGGCCACAGCCAGCGCGACGTCCGCGAAGCCCTCCGCGTGCTCGCACTGTCGCTCCAGCGCTGAGATGACGTTCATCGCCTGAAGCGCGCGTGACAGGTCGGCCGCGATACCGTCGAGAAGCGTCTGTCGTCCGGAGAAGCCGTCGGCCTCCTGCGGCCGCTTCACGCTCAGCACCCCCAGCACGTCATCACCCACGCGCAGCGGCACCGAGATGGATTCGCGCGCGTCCGGATCGACACCGTGGAAGCGCTCGTCGGTCACGCGCCCGCTCAGCACGATCTTCTCCCCACTTGTCGCGACCCAGCCCGCGATCCCCTCGCTCAGTCGCTGGCCGCGGCCCAAGCGGACGTCGCTCGGAAGCCCAACGGACGCTCGTAGCCGGAGCTCGTCGCCCTCCACGAGCATGATCGAGGTCGCACCGGCGCCCATGCGGCGTGCCACTTCCGCCGCGGCGCGGGCCAGCACCGCGCTGGCGTCCCTGGCGTCCACCAGGCCCTCTCCGATGCCGCCGAGCACGTCCAGGCGCTCGTCGAGCTCGGCGGCGCGCCGCCGAGCGCTCGCGAGATCGCGGCCGTCGGAGGCCATCATCGCGAGCAGCTGTGCCGCGGACGTTGCCGCGACCACGTCGAGCGCGTCGAACGGCATCTCCCGCCGTAGCGCGCAGAGCACCGCGGGTCCGTTCCAGGTTTCGATCGGCGCGACCACGGCGAACGCGGCCTCGTCGCCCCACCGTCCGGATGGCACCGATACCGCGAACGCGCCTCCGGCGGCGCGCGCGAAGGCGTCCTCTCCGAGGATGGCTGGCCAGTCGGCGGCGTCGATGCGATGCGAGAAGACGGTGGTGGGCGGATCCGCGGTGGCGACTACGACAGCGACCGCTTCCGCCCGGAGCAGCCAGGCTAGATGCTCGAGACGTTGGGGCCAGCGCGCCGTCGAGTTGACGGGTGGGCCTCCTCGCTCCGGTTTGCAGGATTGTAGATGGCATATCGCTTTACCGCTCGCTGAGTGTGTCCATCGGAGAACGTCACGCGCGTGATGCCGTACGGGGCGTTCGCGCGTGGCGGCGGCTCTCTTCGTCTGCTCGCCTCGCGGGGCGCACACGAAACATTGTTCGCAAGGCGGACACTGCGGGTCCCGAACGTATAATCGGAACCCAATGACGCCTGCACCGATATACGGTCTAGAAGAGCTTTAGATGGGTCCGTTCGATCGCTTCAACGACCGCGCGAAGAGAGTGCTTGCGCTCGCCCAGGACGAGGCCATCCGCTTCAACCACAACTACATCGGTACGGAGCACCTGCTGCTCGGGCTCGTCCGCGAAGGCGAAGGCGTGGCCGCCCGCGTTCTGGACTCTCTCGGCGTGGAGCTTTCGAAGGTCCGCACCGCGGTGGAATTCATCATCGGCCGCGGCGACTCGACGACGTCGCCCAGCGAGATCACGCTTTCCCCGCGAACGAAGAAGGTCATCGAGCTCGCCATCGACGAGGCCCGCAAGCTCGGCCACAGCCACGTCGGAACCGAGCACCTCCTCCTCGGTCTGGTGCGCGAGGGCGAGGGCATCGCCTCGGGCGTGCTCGAATCGCTCGGCGTGTCGCTCGAGAAGGTCCGTCACCAGGTGATCGCGACGCTCGGCCAGCAGCACCCCGCGACGGCCGAGACGGCGACCGCCGGCGGCAAGTCCGCCAGCTCCAAGACACCGACGCTCGACCAGCTGGGGGTGAATCTCACGGCGATGGCCAAGGCGCAGCAGCTCGATCCGGTCATCGGCCGCGAGAAGGAGATCGAGCGCGTCATCCAGATCCTCAGCCGCCGCACGAAGAACAACCCGGCGCTCATCGGCGAGCCGGGCGTCGGCAAGACCGCGATCGCCGAGGGCCTCGCGCACCGCATCGTCAAGGGCGACGTGCCCGAGACGCTGCAGGGGAAGCGCGTGCTCACGCTCGACATCGGCTCGCTCGTCGCGGGCACGAAGTACCGCGGCGAGTTCGAGGAGCGCCTCAAGAAGATCATCGAGGAGCTCCGTCACGCGCACGACGTCATCCTGTTCATCGACGAGCTGCACACCCTCGTCGGCGCCGGCGCGGCCGAGGGCGCGGTCGACGCCGCGAACATCCTCAAGCCGTCGCTGGCGCGCGGCGAGCTGCAGTGCATCGGCGCGACGACGCTCGATGAGTTCCGCAAGTACATCGAGCGCGACGCTGCTCTCGAGCGCCGCTTCCAGCCGGTCATGGTCGGGGAGCCGACGATCGAGGAGACCATCGCGATCCTGATGGGCATCCGCTCCCGGTACGAGGACCACCACAAGGTGGCGATCACGGACGATGCGGTGAAGGCGTCGACCGAGCTCTCCTCGCGCTACATCACCGACCGCTTCCTCCCGGACAAGGCGATCGACCTCATGGACGAGGCCGCGAGCCGCGTCCGGCTTCGCTACTCGACGCTGCCGACCGACGTGAAGGAGGCTCAGAAGGAGCTCGACAAGGTCGTCACCGACAAAGAGCAGGCGATGGAGGCGCAGCAGTACGAGCTCGCCTCGACCCTTCGCCAGAAGGAGCGCCAGCAGCAGGACAAGCTGCAGCAGGCGAAGGCCGACTGGCTTCTCGCGCAGGCGCAGAAGCGGCCCGAGGTGACCGACGAGGACATCGCCGAAGTCGTTTCGATGTGGACCGGCATCCCGGTCCGCCGCCTGGCTGAGGAAGAGACGCAGAAGCTGCTCCGCATGGAGGAAGTGCTGCACGCAAAGGTCATCGGACAGGCGCCCGCGGTCACGCTGGTCTCCCGCGCGGTGCGCCGCGCTCGCGCCGGCCTGAAGGACCCGCGCCGACCGATCGGCGTGTTCTTCTTCGTCGGACCGACCGGTACCGGTAAGACGCACCTCGCGAAGCAGCTGGCCGAGTTCATGTTCGGCAGCGAAGAGAACATCGTGAAGATCGACATGTCCGACTACATGGAGCGGCACAACGTGTCGCGTCTCGTCGGATCGCCGCCGGGGTACGTCGGATACGAAGAGGGCGGACAGCTCACGGAGACGGTGCGCCGTAAGTCGTACTGCGTGATCCTGCTCGACGAGATCGAGAAGGCGCACCCCGAGGTCTTCAACATCCTGCTGCAGATCTTCGACGAAGGCCGTCTCGCGGATGCGAAGGGCCGCACCGTGGACTTCCGCAACACGATCATCATCATGACCAGCAACCTCGCGCAGAAGATGCTCAAGAGCGAGAGCGCGCTGGGCTTCCGCCAGAAGGGCGAGGGCGAGGACGCCGACATGCAGGCCCAGTACGAGCGCATGAAGGAGCGCGTCCAGGAAGAGATGAAGCGCTTCTTCCGCCCGGAGTTCCTCAACCGCATCGACGCGACCGTGGTGTTCACGCCGCTCACCAAGCCCGAGATCCGCCAGATCGTCGAGCTCGAGCTGGCCGGCGTGCGCAAGCAGCTCGCGTCGCAGGAGATCACGCTCGTCGTCACCGACGAGGCGAAGGACCACATCGCGGCGGTCGGCTACGACTCGAACTTCGGCGCGCGGCCGCTCGCGCGGCAGATCCAGAACGAGATCGCCGACCCGTTGGCGGAGATGCTCCTCCAGGGCAAGTTCCACGCGGGTGACACCGTCGGCGTGCACCCGGTGGATGGCAAGCTCGTGATCGAGAAGACCGAGGCGGAGGCCCTAAAGCCCGTACCTGTCGCGCCCTAGACCTCAGAACAGCGACCTTAACTGATGCGGGTGCATCCGCAGGCCGATACTTCAGTCGATGCCCACCAGGCCCAAGACCGCCTTCGTCTGTCAGAACTGCGGTGCGCAGTCGCCCAAGTGGGTTGGGCGCTGCCCCTCCTGTGATGGCTGGAACACCCTGATAGAGGAGCGCGTGGTCGCTCCCCCCAAGGGGCGCGGCGTTACACGCGCGCCGCGCGAGCCCATTGCGCTGAACGAAGTCCCACCCGATGCCGAGCAGCGCATCTCGACCGGTCTCGGCGAATTCGACCGCGTCCTTGGCAGCGGCATCGTGCGCGGATCGCTCGTCCTGCTCGGCGGCGACCCCGGGATCGGCAAGAGCTCCCTGCTCATGCAGGCCTCGGCGTCGCTGGCCCAGCGCGGCAGCGTCCTTTATGTCTCGGGCGAGGAGTCCGCGGCGCAGATCAAGCTGCGCGCGCGCCGCTTCGGCATCGAGGGCGGCAGCATTTACGTGCTGAGCGAGACCGACCTCGGCACGGTCATCGAGGCGATCCGCCGCATGCGGCCGATCTTTACGGTCATCGACTCGATCCAGACGATGTCGTCCGACGTCATCGCC
The DNA here is from genome assembly GCA_031395235.1 of Chloroflexota bacterium. GTDB lineage: Bacteria > Chloroflexota > Limnocylindria > P2-11E > P2-11E > CF-39. The sequence goes on along the minus strand of JANNUM010000141.1, from coordinate 6,374 downwards.
TCGGCCGCCGGAGGCGTTTCACAGCTACGCGAATGCACGGCGCGTCTCCTTGAGGTCGCGAAAGGCGACGACGTCCCGATCTTCCTGGTCGGCCACGTCACGAAGGAAGGCGCGGTCGCGGGCCCGCGCGTGCTCGAGCACATCGTCGACGCCGTCCTCTATCTCGAAGGCGAGCGATTCCACGCCTTCCGCATCCTCCGCGGGACGAAGAACCGCTTCGGCTCGACCGACGAGGTCGGCGTCTTCGAGATGGGGGAGTCAGGGCTGCGAGAGGTCACCAATCCATCGGAGGTCTTCCTCGAGGAGCGCAGCCGCGGTGTCGCCGGCAGCGTGGTCGTACCGACGGTCGAGGGCACGCGCCCGCTGCTCGTCGAGGTGCAGGCGCTCGTCACGCCGACGAGCTTCGGACTGCCGCGCCGGACCGTGAACGGCGCAGATCCGCAGCGCGTGGCGGTCCTGCTCGCGGTGCTCGCGAAGCGCGCTGGTCTGTCGCTCGGCGCGCATGACGTGTACGTGAATCTTGTCGGCGGCCTCCGCGTACGCGAGCCCGCCGCCGACCTCGCGCTGGCGGTCGCGATCGCGTCGGCGCTGCGCGACAGGCCGGCCGATCCACGCACGGTGTTCGTGGGTGAGCTCGGCCTCGGCGGCGAGCTGCGACGTGTCCAACGCGTAGCAGCACGTCTCAAGGAGGCGCAGCGCCTCGGGTTCGAGCGCGCCGTCGTTCCGCAGGCGAGCCTCAGCGATCTGAACGGGACCGGCCTGGAGGTCATCGGCGCGCCGTCGCTGCGCGAAGCCCTCATGCGCTCGGGGATCGCCGACCCCTAGCAAGCGGCCGCTAAACTCGTCGTGTGATCCGTCTCATCTCATCCCGGCGTCGCGTCGCCGTCGGCGGCCACATCTTCATCGGCCGGACGGAGCGCTCGCCGCACTCTTACAGAAAGGAGCGAGCACAGTGGCTTTCATCCGTCTCGGAGCAGCACTCCTCGGCTGGTTCTTCGGCTTCTTCCTCGGCGCCTCACTGCTCGAGGTCTCCCGCGTCACGCCGGTCAGCAATCAGGTCCTCGTCGTCTTTCTTCTGGCGACCGCGTGCGCGATCCTCGGCTGGCTCGGCGCACCGTACGTCACCATCCTTCCAGCTCGCATCATCAAGGCACGGATCCAGGCAGCCTCGTCCGGCGATCTGGTCGGCGGGGCCTTCGGGGGTGGCGTCGGGCTGATCCTGGCGCTGTTCCTCGCCTTCCCGCTGTCCTTCCTCCCCGACAACGTCGGCCGGTTCGGGCCGATCGTCGGCGCGATCGTGCTGGGCGTCATCGGCGCCGCCGCGGGCACGATCAAACGCGAAGACCTCGGCGCGCTCGCGCGTGAGATCCGCCAAGGCCGACGCGACCGCGTCGCGGGCACCGAGCGCGCGCTCCTCGACACCTCGGTGATCATCGACGGACGCGTCGCCGACATCGTGAAGAGCGGCTTCATCCGCGGCACGCTGGTCGTGCCGCGCTTCATCCTCGCCGAGCTGCAGTTCTTCGCGGATTCTCCGGACAACTCGAAGCGCGAGCGTGGCCGGCGTGGGCTCGAGATGCTTTCGCGAATGCAGAAGGAGGCGACCGTACAGATCGAGCTGCTTGATGCCGATCCGGTCGCGGCCGGCGCGGACGGCAAGCTCGTCGCGCTCGCGCACCAGCTTGGCGTGCCGATCATGACCAACGATTACGGGCTCAACCGCGTGGCCGAGCTGCAGGGCGTCACCGTCCTCAACGTCAACGACCTTGCCAAAGCGGTGCGACCGGTCGTGCTCCCGTCGGAGGAGCTCACCGTGCGCATCACCCAGGAGGGAAAGGAGCCAGCGCAGGGACTCGGCTACCTCGAGGACGGCACGATGGTCGTCGTCGAGAACGGTGCGCGCCACATCAACACCGAGCTCACCGTCACGGTGATGCGCGTGCTGCAGACCGTCGGCGGACGGATGATCTTCGCGCAGCCGAAGGGCGAGATCGTCGAGGCGCGCCGCCCGAGGGCCGCAAGCCACTAAGTGCCCGCGGTTCTCGCCATCCTCGCTGCCGGCAGCTCGTCGCGCGCCGGAGTCGACAAGGTGCTCGCCGATCTCGGCGGGCACCCCGTCCTCGTCTGGTCGTTGCAGGCGGCTCAGGTGGCCGGCTGCTTCCGCGAGATCATCGTCGTCGCGCCGGCCGAGAAGCTCGCGGCGGTGAGCGCCGTGACGCAGGGTCGTGACGGCGTGCGTGTCATCGCCGGTGGTGCGACCCGCACAGCCTCGTCGTGGGCGGCACTCGATGCCGCCGGCGATGCGGACGTCATCGCCGTCCACGACGCGGCGCGGCCTTTCGTCCCGCCGAGCCTTTTTCAGCGCTGCGTCGAGATCGCGAAGTCCGAGGGCTCGGCCGTCGCAGGGCTACCCCTCGCCGACACGGTCCGTCGCGCGAACGAGGCCGGCGCGGCGAGAGAGGAGATCGAGCGGGAGGGCCTTTGGGCGGCGCAGACACCGCAGGTGTTCCGCCGCGACCTCCTCGCGAAGACGCGGGCCGCGGCCGGCGCTCGGTCGTTCAGCGACGACGCGGCCGCGGTGGTGGCCGCGGGTCTGTCGGTGAAGATGGTCCCTGGCGAGCGCCGCAATCTCAAGATCACGACGTTCGAGGACCTCGCGTACGCCCGCGAGCTTGTCGAAAAGGGGCTGGTGGGTCTGGCCGCGTGGCAGGTCACAAGATGACGGGGCCGCGGGCGGGTATCGGCTACGATATCCATCGTCTCGCGGCGGATCGCCGCCTCGTTCTCGGCGGTGTTGCGATCGAGCACCCGACCGGGCTCGCTGGTCACTCCGATGGCGACGTCCTACTTCACGCGCTCATGGACGCGCTCCTCGGCGCAGCGAATCTCGGGGATCTCGGACGGCACTTCTCGAGCGACGACCCGGCCTACGCCGGCGCCAGCAGTCTGGGACTGCTGAAGCGGGTGGGCGCGCTCATCCGCGAGGCTGGCTTCGCAGTGGCGTCGCTGGACGCGACGGTCATCGCGCAGGCGCCGCGCCTCGCGCCGCACATCGGCGCGATGCGGGACGCCATCGCGGGCGCTCTCGGCATCGAGAGCGGACGTGTCAGCGTCAAGGCGACGACGAACGACGGCCTGGGGGTCATCGGTTCCGGCGAGGCCATCGCGGCGCTCGCGATCGCGCTATTGGATTAGTAAGGAGAGAGCCATCACGGTCTTGGCCCCGCCGGGTGTCCGGCTCTTCAACAGCGCGAGCCGACAGGTCGAGCCTTTCGTCCCGCTCGTTCCGGGCGAGGCGCGCATCTACGACTGCGGCCCGACCGTCTACGACTGGCAGACGATCGGCAACCTCTACCGATACATCGTTTCGGACGTCGAGCGCCGCACGCTCGAGTACCTCGGCTACCGGGTGAAGCAGGTCATGAACATCACTGACGTCGGCCACATCGTTGGCGACGTCGACCAGGGCGAGGACCGGATGATGCTCGCGGCGAAGCGCGAGGGGCGTGATCCCGAGACGTTGGCGCGCAAATACACAGATCAGTTCATGGCCGATCGTCGCAAGCTGAACATCCTCGAGCCGCACGTCATGCCGAAGGCGACCGACCACATCCCCGAAATGATCGAGCTCATCACGCGGCTCATCGATAAAGGGCACGCCTACGTTGCCGCCGACGGCGCGTACTTCGACATCGCGACCTTCCCCGGCTACGGGACGCGGCTCGCGGGCGAGCTCACGGAAGACCTCGTCGCCGGCGCTCGTGTCGACGTGAATCCGAATAAGCGTCATGCCGCCGACTTCGCGTTGTGGCGAGCGGCGAAGCCCGGCGACCTGCAGGTCTGGGATTCGCCGTGGGGCCGCGGAAACCCCGGCTGGCACATCGAGTGCTCGGCGATGTCGATGAAGTACCTCGGCGAGACCTTCGATATCCACTCCGGCGGTGAGGACAACCTCTTTCCTCATCACGAGTCCGAGATCGCACAGTCCGAGGCCGCGACGGGGAAGCCGTTCGTCCGCTGTTGGACGCACGTGCGCTTCCTCAAAGTGGATGGCGGTGCGATGCACAAGTCGGCGGGCAACGCATATCTGTTGAAGGACCTCGAGTCATGGGGCTTCGAGGCGCTCGCGTTCCGCATGCTCGTGCTCAACAACAAGTACCGGCAGCCGCTGGACTTCACGCGCGGTGGGCTTGCTTCGGCGCAGAACCGGCTCGATCGCTGGCGCGGGATCGTCACCGACGCGTGGCAGTCCACAGGCGGCACGCCGATCGATGTTTCGCCAGAGGACCCAAGGCGCACGGCGTTCGTCTCGGCGTTGACCGATGACCTCAACACCCCAGCGGCGCTCGCGCAGGCCGAGGCCGTCCTCGATCTCGCCGCGACCGCAGATGTCGTGACGAAGCGCCACGCGCTCGAGGTGCTGTTCGATATGGACCAGGTGCTGGGCCTGTCGCTGCGCGAGCGTGCGAGCGACGCCGATCTTTCCGCCGAAGAGCGGACCGCGCTCGCGGAGCGCGATGCGGCGCGCAAGAACGGTGACTACAAGCGCTCGGACGAGCTTCGCGCGGAGCTCGAGCGCAATTACGGGATCCGCGTGAAGGACACCAAAGACGGCACGCGCTGGGAGCGCGTCCGCAAGGGAGCATGACCATGGAAGACTTCGAGAAGCGTCCACAGGAAGCGGCCGCGCCCGACAACGGACCGGCTGACAACAGCCCGTCCGAGGCCGGACCGACCGGAACCGGGCCGGCCGGAACCGGGCCGATCCAGCCCGGGGCAGGACCAGCCGGCGCGGATGAGCTCGCGCGTCGCCGCCGTCGCGGACGACGCGGGCGCGGTGGCGGACAGCGCTTCGGCGCGCCGCAGCGTGGGCCGGTGCCACCGCGACCGTTCGCGCCGCGCGGACCTATTTCTCCGCGTGGACCGATGCCTCCGCGTCCGACCGTGCCGCGCGACGACGAAGAGAACTCGCAGACCCGAGAGCTCGCCGCGTACGAGCGCCGCCAACAGGCGCAGCGCCAGCGCACGCAGGGCGGCTGGCGCGGTGGTAACCGCGGCTGGGTGCCGGGCGTCGGGACGAGCAGCGGTGGCGGCAACTTCTATCCCAGCGCCGCGCGCGGTCCGCGCCGCGGCCCCGTGGGGCAGGCGCAGTACACCGAGACGATCCGCCGCGCGACCGCGGGTCCCCGGACGTCCGCAGCGCCGTCGCACGACGCCGGCGAGCCGATCGCCGGACCGCACGCCGTCCTTGAGGCGATCCGCGCGGGTCGTGTCATCAAGCGCCTCTACATCTCGAACGAGCGTGGCACGCGTACCGGGCCGGTGAACGAGCTCCTTCAGGAAACGCAGGAGCGTCGCATCTTCGTGAGCTACGTCGACAAGCTCGAGGTGCAGCGGCTCTCGCCGATCGAGAGTCACCAGGGCGTCGTCGCCATCGTCGAGGGGAAGGCGGGCGTCGACCTCGACGAGCTTCTGCTTCATCTCGACGCGGTCTCCGAACCCGCGCTGGTCCTCGTGATCGACTCGCTACAGGACCCGCAGAACTTCGGCGTCCTGCTGCGCTCCGCGGAGGGCGCCGGTGTCGCGGGCGTCGTCATCCCGCGGCACAGGAGCGTTGGTCTCACGCCGGCCGTCGCGAAGACGAGCGCTGGCGCGAGCGAGCATCTGATGGTCGCCGACGTCGCGAACCTGCGGCAGGCGATCGACGCGCTCAAAGAGAAGGGCGTGTGGGTCATCGGGACCGACGAGAGCGGCGACATGCTGTACGACGAGGTCGATTACCGCGGGCCTAGCGCGATCGTCATCGGCGGCGAGGCCGAGGGCATACGTCGTCTGGTGCTCGAGGGCTGCGACCAGGTAGTGCGCATCCCGATGGAGGGCCACGTCGCGTCGCTCAACGCGGCGGCCGCTGGCACCGTCATGCTCTACGAGGCGCTGCGCCAGCGACGTCGCGACGTCGCGCCGCCCGACACGCGGACACCGCGGCCCGCGGCGCCGCTGCAGATCCCGGAGGACGCCGCCGACGACGCGGAGTTCGCGGAGGGTGACGAGGACGTCGTGCTCGAGGCAGAGACGCCGACGGAGTTCGAGCCAACCGCGCAGCGCGAAGTGACGTTGTCCGAAGACGAGATCAGTGAAGAGGAATCGGTCGAGGCATCGGCGCCCGCCGAAAAGCCGGCGCCGAAGAAGCGTGTCACCCGCCCGCGTGCGAAGACGAAGAAGCAGTCCGACGACTAGATAGCATTCATCTCGTCGCGCCGACCTAGCTCAATTGGCAGAGCAGCGGTTTTGTAAACCGCAGGTTCCGGGTTCGAGACCCGGGGTCGGCTCCGCGATTCTCTAGCGATCCTGCAAGAAACGCGTCAAGCGCGGGG
>JANNUM010000119.1:0-2475 GCA_031395235.1 Chloroflexota bacterium | reverse complement strand
TGCGGTCGTCCGCGTCATGCCTCGCTGCATGTTGCGTGCCAAAGCGCGTCCACAGCGATTCGGCGCGAGTCAACATTGGATCGCCACCAGGCATAGCGCGCGGCTCAGTCCAGTCTTCGTGTTTGGCGTCAGGAGCGAACGAAGTGGCCATCGTATTTCGGGGGACTGCTGGTGTGTCTCATCGCCCTGGTGAGCGCGGCTCTCGCGGTGGCGGCCATCCGAAGCCGGATCGCCGCCGCCGCGTTTCTGATGGCGGCGGGCGCTTTGGTCGTGAATCGCATCGCGCCTTACCGCTGACCGCGCGTTGACGCGAGGGTTTGCGTGGAGCACGGCCGCGATGAAAAACGGAGCCGACGGGCAGACTCGAACTGCCGACCGGGGTCAGGACGTCCGGAGCCCGAGCCAGCCCAGGATCGCCGCAGGGACGAGGAGCGCCGACGTGAAGCCAATGAACGGCGGCACGCTGAGCGGCGTGAGTGGGATGCCAGCCCGAACGTAAGGGAGAAGCGCGAGCCACCAGAACGGGATCACGGCCAGGCCCGCGACCGTCAACGCGATGAGTGCCCAGGTCTGCCTCTCGCGAAGGCCGAACCACGCGACCGCGATCACCAGCGTGCCCGCAGCGGTGAGCAATCCCAACACCACGAGGAGGAGGAGCCTCCGCAGACCAGCGAGCACCGGGTCGCCGCTGAGGATCTCGGCGGGTTCGCGCTCAAGCCCGAACGCCACCTTGTCGTACGCAGTGGTATTGAAGAGCGCACGGTTGCCCACATCGGGTCCCAGCGCGCCCGAGATCACGACCCCGGCGAGGACGCCCGCGAGGAGATAGATAGCGCCGTAGACGAGGAACAGCAGCACCGAGATCCCAAGCGGGCTCGCCCAGGTGAATGCGCCGTCGTTCTGCACGTCGCCGGAGCTACGCCGGCTTGGGCAGCCGACGCGCGGCCCAGATCGCCCAGACCGCGTACAAGGGGACCGAGAGAAGACTGAGCATCGCGGCGACGATCGTGACTGGACTCATCGACGAGAGGGCCGATGGATCGGTCGTCGTGGGAAAGCCACCGATGAGCAAGAGCGGGTATGTGACGGCGCTCAGCACCCCCGACGCGACCCCGACCCAGCCGACGGGCGCGGGCAGGAGTCCTTCGGTCACCGTGAGGCGGCTGATGGCGACCAGCCACAGGCCGATGAGCACGAGCGCTGGTGCGGTGAACGGTGCGACGCCAAGCGGCGTTGACAGCCCCACGATCGACACGAGCTCGCCGATCGCCATGACGCCCATGCCCACAACGCCGGCGATCGTGACGATCAGGCGGGTCGACCTTCCTCTACCCACAAGTCGGTGCGCGCCGACGGCCACGAATACGAGCGACGCTGCCCAGACGAGGGTCAGGATCTGGCTGACGACCTGGCCACCTGGCACCAGGACCGACACGGGAATGGCGAGCAGCAGGGCCACAGAGACGATCCCGCTGATCGTCAGGCTGCGTGCGAGGAAGGCGAGAGAGCGCTGATCGTCCATCAACCGCCAACCGCGGATAGTGCCATGCGCCCGGGTTCCTGTTCGATGCCATCGCCGAGCGCGACAAGTACGCGCTGCCCGTCAGCGTCTCACCGTCTGCAAGCGCGACCGCGCGCGTCGCCCGACGCACTCCCACTCCGGTGCCGGCCCCCGCGTCCGTCGGATCTTGGTTGCCGAAGGCCAAGGGAACCGCTGGCGCGGAACTAGTTGGCTGCGATAAAGCGGATGCTGAGCATCGTGCGACAGCGCGGACAGTTGAGGGTCGCGAGCGACGACTCGCTCTGCCCCAACGCTGGAACGAACTTCAGTCCGTCGGCATCCGACACGCTCCGCGCGCACTCGGGGCATCGGAGTTCCCCACGGCTCAACTCGGCGTGTGTCGCCTGTAGGTCCGCGAAGCCGACTCTCTTTTTCCGCCCCACCTAGCACCGCTTCCGATCAAATCCGCGATCACCCGAGACTTTGGCGAGTTCCTTTGGAGAATTCTGAGCCGACGGGCAGACTCGAACTGCCGTCCGGCGGTTATACGAATGCGTGCTCGCCGTGCGTGGCTGACGTAATTCTCGCACGTTCTGTTACTCCGGATGCCGCGCCGTCCCGCGCTGTTACGTCCTCGCTGCTGCACGAATTGCTGCACACACCCGCGGATGTCTGTAGGAGCGGACGGCGATTCCCTAGTCCTACAATTCGCTCCAGCTGAAACGGCCAGCTCGCAGGGAGGGGACATACGCGGAGCGGGCCTCGCTCATCGTGACGAGCAACAAGCCCTTCTCGGCCTGGGGCGAGGTCTTCGGCGACGAGATCGTCGCTGCGGCGATGATCGATCGGCTCGTCCACCACGCCGAGATCGTCAGCCTCAAAGGCGACAGCTACCGGATGAAGGGCAAGGACCTCAGCGTGGGCCGAAGCCGCTCAGCTGGCGACGACGCGTCGGAGGGTGGGTGACTTTTCAA
>JANNUM010000117.1:0-1668 GCA_031395235.1 Chloroflexota bacterium | reverse complement strand
GCCGACCGCGCCGACCTCCTGGCCGCGCTGCAGCAGCTGCCGGAGCGGCAGCGCGCGATAGTCGTGGCCCGCTACTACTACGGCCTCAGCTACGACGAGATCGCCAGCCACTTCGACATCAAGAGCGGAACGGTGGGCGCGACGCTCCACCAGGCGATCGAGAAGTTGCGCCAGACCCAGATCGCCGGACGCCTGGCGCGAGGAGCGATGCGATGAAGACGAACGAACCGCACGACGACGAGATCCTCGGCCGCGCGCTGTCGCGCGCGATCGAGACCGCCGATGTCAAGGAGACGCCGTACGAGAGCTCGCGGATGGCGGTGCGGTCGGTCAAGCGCGGCACGTCGTTCTGGCGTGTCAGCGCGCTTGCCGCGTCCATCGTCATCGCGGGCGCGCTCGGCTCGACGCTCCTGGAGCGCCCGGCCACGGACGAGCCGGTCGGGCAGCAGCCGTCACCGACGGTCGCTCCCGTGAATACACAGGCCGCGACCGCGACGCCCGTCGCGACACCTACGCCGCAGCCGAGCGCGATCGACCACCAGCGTGTGTTCGTCGGCAACTTCGTAGCCGACTTCGCCGGAGTTCCACCCGGATCGCAGCATCTCGACAACGTCGGCAGTCAGTCGACCGCGGAAGAGCGGATCCGCTCGCGTATGGATGCCCTCAACAGCACGACCTCCGGCGTGGGAGGAACGCAGCTGCGCGCCGACCCCAAGGAGATCCATGTCGCTTCCGTGCGGATCCAAGGGGATACCGCCACCGTCGATTACGCCCTGCCGAACAGCGGCTGGCCGATGCGAGGCGCTGCGGCAACACTCGCCTGGCAGCAGCAGCTCGTGTACACGGCGACCGAGGAGCCCGGGATCCGTCGCCTTCTCGTGACCGAGAACGGCGGCAACCCGACGACCATCGATCAGCTCGTTTGGGACAAACCGACCGCGCGCGAGGACGTCGCGGGTTACGGAAACCTCAAGAACGATGTCGTCACCGAGAGTCAGTCCCGACCCTGCGCGCCGGCATGCCCGAGTCCGGTGCCTGCCCGACTCAGCAACAACTTCTCTGTCGATTCATTCGCGCGCGGAGTCGCGCGCCTCGTCGTACAGGTCGATTCGGGGGACTGGGAGAGCTTCACGGTGAGCGGCCAACAGGCGGACGACACGAAGGCGCCGTGGTCCAGCAAGTACGTCATCCAGATCACGATCAAGGGTACGGAGATCAAGCCCGGGCTCGAGATCGTCGACCGATCGCCGCTTCGTTCGATCCGATCGGTCACGACGGGCGGCAGCACGACCTACGAACTGGCCGTCGAGGACGGGCGACCATGGCGCGTCGCTCTGCTCCCGAACCCCGATCGAGTCATCGTCGACATCGGCGGCATCGTCTCGTCGATCAGCGATACGGTCGCGGTCTACCAACCCACCCCGATCCTGGCGCAGGGTCCGTTCGTGGGAAGTCAGCCGAGCATCGGCCGCCAGTTCACCGTAAGCGGACTGTCGCGCACGTTCGAAGCAACCACCGCCTGGCGCGTCGTCGACTCGGCACGGCGTGAGCTCGCGAGCGGATTCACGACAGCGAGCCGCGGGACCAGCGCCGTATGGGGCACGTACCAGATCTCCGTCCAGCTCCCGTCGACCGTGAGCGGCAACGTCACGCTCGAGGTGTACTGGG
>JANNUM010000135.1:0-2596 GCA_031395235.1 Chloroflexota bacterium | reverse complement strand
GGCGGAGCGCCTCACGCCGGTGCAGCGCGCGCTGCGCGAGCTCGACGCGCTCGCGGAGCAGCGCCTGCCGGAAAAAGGGAAGACGGCCGAGCATTACGAGCTCCTGACCGCGAGCCTGCGCCGCTACGCGGTCCAGCGCTTTGGCATCGAACCCGGTCGCACGAGTCGGGAGCTTCGCGCCGCCCTCGAGCGCGCCGGCGTCGACCGAACGCAGGCCGGAGCGATCTACGAGATCCTGCGCGAAGGGGACGAGGTGCGCTTCCGTCACGCGATCCCGTATCCGGCGCACGCGCAGAACGCGGTACGCGCGGCGCTCGAGGTCGTGCGGCGCGCGGCCACGGCGGAGGAGTACGAGATCGCCGCCCTCCGGCCGCAGTGAGCGCGCGTATCTTCGGCACGGAGATCCGCTTCGACGCGCCGTGGGCCCTCGCGCTGCTCGCGCTCGTCGTCATCGCCGCGGCGCTCGAGCTCCGTCGCGAGCGCGGGCGCAGCGGCGGCGTGCTGTTCTCCTCGCTCGGACTCGTGCCACGCACGCACGGCAGCTGGCGCGTGCGCCTGCGTTGGCTGCTGCTCCCGCTGCGCGTCGTGGCCGCGACGGCCCTGGTCGTCGCGCTCGCCGCGCCGTCCGTCGTGCAGGCCGCGTTCGACGTTCCCGCAGAGGGGATAGACATCGTCATCGTCCTCGATACGTCGTCATCGATGACGACACCGGATCTCGATGGGCAGCCCCGGATCGAGGTCGTGAAGAAGGTCGTGCACGACTTCCTCGGCGGACTCAAGAACGATCGTGTCGGCATCGTCATCTTCAGCGGCGAGTCGATGGTGCTCAGCCCCCTGACGCTCGACTACGCGGCGGCGCAGCGCCTCGTCGAGCCGGTCGTGGCGGGCCGACCGCTTCGCGACGGTACGGCGATCGGCACCGGTCTCGCGACGGGACTCAACGTCGTGCGCGAGTCCACGGCGCGCGGGAAGGTCGCGATCCTCCTGACCGACGGACAGAACAATTCGGGCGACGTGCAGCCGACGGATGCCGCTCAGATCGCGAAGCTGATCGGCGTACGCCTGTACACGATCGGCGCCGTCGCGGCGCGCTCGCGCGCTGAGGTCGATGAGGTGCTGATGAAACGCATGAGTGAGATGACCGGTGGTCTGTACTTCCGCGCAAGCGACGAGACCGCGCTTCGAGACGTCTACCGCGAGATCCAGACGCTGGAGAAGGCGCGCGTGGGCACGCGCACGTTCATTTCGACGGAGGACGCGTCGCTCCCGTTCGCCGCGGCCGGCGCGGGGCTCCTCGCGCTTCAGCTCCTCCTGGCGCTCACGGTCTTCCGGAGGACGCCGTGACCCTGCCGGTCGTCGGCTTCGCGCGTCCCGAGCTGCTGTTGCTCTTCGCCGCGGTGCTGCTTGTCGTGGCGTTGGTGGCGCTCGCATACCGCGCACGCGTCCGCGCGCTGCGATCGTTCGGAGGCGCGACGGCCCTCGTCTCGCGCAGCGGTTCGCGTTGGTGGTTGAAGGCGGCCCTCGTCGTCGTCGCGCTCGCGAGCCTCGTGATCGCGCTCGCCGGTCCATACGTCGACCTGCGCGCGCGCGCCGCGCGCCGGCTCGGCGTGGACATCGTCCTCGCGGTCGACGTGTCGCAGAGCATGGCGGCGCGCGACGTGCAGCCCGATCGGCTGCGCGCGGCGCGGCACGTCGCTGAAGAGCTCGGCCGCCAGATGGTCGGCAGCCGCGTCGCGCTCGTCCTCTTCGCTGGCCAGGGCACGGTGCGGTACCCACCGACGACCGATCCGCGCATCCTCGGCGAGGTCCTCGACAACTCCGGGCGTGGCGTGAGGCTCCAGCAGGGATCGTCGCTTCGCGCCGGCCTCGAGTCGTCGCTCGGTGCCTTTGCGCCAGACCCGGGTCCGCTGCGGCAGCGGGCGATCGTGCTCGTGTCCGACGGCGAGATCACGAACAGCGACGTCCCGGAGGCCACGGAGCTGAAAGGAGCGCGCATCCACGCCGTGGGCATCGGCACCGCCGTTGGCGGCCAGATCCCGTTGTACGACGCGAGCAACGGGAAGTTCACGGGCTACCTGCAGGACGCCGGTGGCGTACCGGTCGTGAGCCATCTCGTCGAGGAAACGCTGCGCTCGGTCGCGGAGAAGGGTGGCGGCCGCTACTTCCAGTACGCGGGCGATGACGGTGTGATCGGCGAACTTGCGCGCGAGCTGCGCAGCATGGAGGCCATCGAACCGCTCGACGACGCCGGCGCGGTCCCGGACGAGCGCTCCGCTCCGTTCATCGCGCTCGCCGTGGCTCTGCTGCTCCTCGAGTGGCTCATCTCGGATCGGCGTCCGATGCCGACGCCGCGCAATGTTGGGCGTCCCGTCGCGCGTCGCGGTCGCCGGATCCTCGGGATCGCGATCGGCTCGGCCGCTTTGTGGGCGGTCGCGTGCGGCGACGCGGCCCTGTCGAACGAGACGGCGAACGGGCTGTTCGCTGCGGGCGACTACAGAGGTGCGCTTGCGGCGTACCGCGATCTGCAGATCGATCTGCCCGACGCTCCGGAGCTCGCGGTCAACGCCGCGAATGCGCTGCACAAGCTCGCCGAATA
>JANNUM010000075.1:0-2874 GCA_031395235.1 Chloroflexota bacterium | reverse complement strand
ATTCTTTGATAAGAGACTGCCTGCGCCGCACCGGGGCCTCGTGGCAGAGTGGCTATGCGAAGGACTGCAAATCCTTTTACGGGGGTTCGATTCCCTCCGAGGCCTCCACGGCGCAGGGATCGTCCGGCGCCGGGCCGTTGGGAAAGAACTTCGCGTAGCTCTCCGGCGCGACCCAGTGAGCCACGTCGTCCATGAGGTTCCTCACGGAGATCGCGATGATGGACGGGGCCGTGGTCTCGAGGCCGACCGCGGTACCGGAGATGATCGTCGTGGCCGGGCCGGTCTTCGCCGCCTCGGCGATCTCCTTCACCGGACGGTAGGTGCCGGATGTGTAGAACTGCGTGATGTAGACGAACGCGAGGCTCGTCAGGATGCCGATCACGCCGGCGAAGAAGAACCACTGGCCGTGGCCCTCGGCGTTCAGCATCGTGTTCGTCGTGAGCCACATGAAGGCGATGGAGAGCACCAGCGTCACGTAGTAGCCGCGGTTCAGCGCGCCCATCGGGTCGCCGTGCTCGTTGCCGCGGACGCTGAAGATGCCGATGACGCTCGCGATGAGCCCGAAGCCACGCACGACCAGCGGGAAGAGGATCCAGGCGACATTCTGCGTGAGCGCGAAGATCGCGACGCCGAGGATCATCGCCCCGATGTTCTCCGCGGCGGTGGACTCGAAGAGATCCGCGCCACGGCCCGCGCAGTCACCGACGTTGTCGCCGACGAGGTCCGCGATGACGGCGGCGTTCCGCGGGTCGTCCTCGGGGATGCCCGCCTCGATCTTCCCGACGAGGTCCGCGCCGAGGTCGGCGGCCTTCGTGTAGATCCCGCCGCCGAGCTGCGCGAACAGCGCGACGAACGACGCGCCGAAGCCGAAGCCGATGATCGTGAACGGGGCCTCGGCCGGTCGTGAGAAGCCGTCGTAGAGAACGAACATCGCGAAGACACCGATGAGCGACAGCGCGACCACGAGGATGCCGGAGACGGCGCCACCGCGGAGCGAGATGCGGAGAGCGTCCGCGAGGCTGTGCTGCGCGGCCGCCGCGGTGCGGAGGTTCGACTTCACCGCGACGAACATGCCGATGATCCCGGAGAGCATCGATGCGCTCGCGCCGACGAGGAAGGCAAAGCCGGTACGCAGCGCCAGATCCAGCGGCTCGACTCCCGGCACGCGCTCGAACGCGTAGATGACGAGCGAGATGATGATCGCGGCGCCCACCGCGAGGAGCGCGATGGTGCGGTACTGGCGCTTGACGAAGGCGACGGCCGCCACGTAGATGACGCCGGCGACCTCCTGCATCTCGGGTGTCCCCTTGTCGGACTTGAGGACGTCCCAGGCGAAATATGCGGCGACCGCGAGCGCGATGAGGCCGGAGACCGGCACGACCCAAAGGAGCGGCGCTTCCAAGAGACCTCCCGTTCGTTCGTGCCGCACGGGCTTCGCCCGCGCGGCACGTGCCCCATAAAATGACAAGAAGAGAGCGCCCGGACCGACAGAGGGGTCCCGCAGCGCTGCGCGTCAGTTTAGGCGAAACCGGCCTAGAATGCGAACGTGGCAGCACCGAAGCAGCAGCAGAAGGCAGACGCCTCCGAGAAAGCGAAGAGCAAGGACCGTGAGTGGCTCACCACGTCCGAGCTCGCGACGAAGATCGGCTGGCGCGAGCACGCACTCCGTGACGCGCTCCGCGGCAAGCAGCTGGACGGCGTGCGGCGGACGTCCTTCGGCTATCACATCGAGGCCTCCGCGGTGGACGCCATCTCGGCCGCGCTCGGGCCGTCGCCCGCGAAGGGCAACGCGACGGCGAAGACCGTCGCCCGCTAGGCCCTCTTGCGAAGCCGCGCGGGCAGAATCTGCAGCTCCTCGCGGTACTTCGCCACTGTGCGTCGCGCGAGGATGATCCCATGGTCGGCGCGGAGCTTCTCGACGATCTCTTGATCCGAGAGCGGATGTGAGCGGTCCTCCGCATCGATGATGTTCTTGATCACGTCCTTCGTGCCGAGTGACGCGGTGAAGAACATGGAGAACGCGACGACCTGACCGCTCGGCAGCATCACGTACTTCCCCGCAGTTGCGCGGCTGACCGTGGACTCGTGCATCCCGATGCGCTCCCCCACCTCGGCGCGCGTGAGCGAACGCAGGGACTGCACGCCGTGCCGCAAGAAGTCCTCCTGGCATTCGACGATGACCTCGGTGATGCGCGCCATCGTCTGACGGCGCTGGTTGATGTTGTCGATGAAGAACTTCGCGCGCGTGACGTACTCGCGGATGTGCTGACGCTCCTGGTCCGACATCGACGGCGCGGCTGAGCCCGCGGAGCGCGCGGCCGCCAGCTCGCCGACGAGCTGCCGGTACACGGGATTCACCTTCAGCTGGAAGCGGCGCGACTCGATGACCTCGACCTCGAAGCTCCCCTGCTCGTTCCGCACGATGAGCACGTCGGGCCGGAGGGCGGCCTGGCGCCCGCCGATGCTGACGCCATCGGGTCCCGCCGCGAAGGCGTTCGCGGGGTACGGGTTGAGGTTGTCCTTGATGTAGTCCCAGGCGTGCTGCACCTCGTCGCGCGTGATCCGGAGCGCGCGCGCGATGTCACCGAACTTGTGCTCGCCGAGCTGGCGGAAGTGCTGTGGGTCGACGACGATCGCGTGGGCGTGCGCGGGGACGTCCTCTCCGTTCTCGGTGAGGCGCTCCATCTGGATGAGCAGGCACTCGCGCGTGTCGCGCGCGCCGAGGCCGTACGGCTCGACGGACTGGATCGCGCGCAGCGCGGTCTCGGCGTCCTCCAGCGAGACCTGGGTGGCCTTCGCGGCGTCCTCGAGCGGCACGTCGAGATGGCCGAAGTTGTTCAGGTTCCCGATGAGGTACTCGGCGACCGGGTGGAG
>JANNUM010000031.1:0-3481 GCA_031395235.1 Chloroflexota bacterium | reverse complement strand
GCGCCGCCCTTGAGCGACAGCGTCTTGGTGATCGCCGCGGTGAGCGTGGTCTTGCCGTGGTCGATGTGACCGATGGTGCCGACGTTCACGTGCGGCTTGGTGCGCTCGAATTTCTTCTTGGCCATTTGCTTATCGCAAGGGCTCCGCCCCTGCTACCCCCTTCGCCCTTCTACTTGCTCTTCGTGATCGCGTCCGCGAGGTTCTGCGGCAGGATCTCGTAGTGATCGAACTCCATCGAGGACGTGCCACGGCCCTGCGTCGCCGAACGGAGACTCGTCGTGTACTCGAACATGGTCGCGAGCGGCACGAATGCGGTAATGACGCTCGCGTTGCCGCGCTCGGTCATGCCCGCCACGTGACCGCGGCGGCTGTTGAGGTCGCCGATGATGTCGCCCATGTACTCCTGCGGGACGACGACCTCGACCTTCATGATCGGCTCGACGATGACCGGGCTGCCCCGATGGACAGCGTCCTTCAGCGCCATCGAGCCGGCGATCTTGAAGGCCATCTCGTTCGAGTCGACCTCGTGCTGTGAGCCGTCGACGACGGTCACCTTGAGGTCGACCACCGGGTAGCCCGCGATGACGCCGTTCTCCATGGCCTCGCGGATGCCGGACTGGATCGCTTTCGACCATTCCTTGCTGAGGCCCTGGCCCTTGACCTTCCACTCGAACTCGAAGCCCGCGCCACGCGTCAGCGGCTCGAACTCGGCGATCACGTGGCCCCACTGGCCCTTGCCGCCGGACTGTTTGATGTAACGGCCCTCGGCCTTGACCGGCTTGGTGATCGCCTCGCGGTACGCGACCTGCGGGCGCCCGACGTTCGCGGCCACTTTGAACTCCCTGCGCATGCGGTCGACGATCACCTCGAGGTGTAGCTCGCCCATGCCCGAGATGAGCGTCTGGGCCGACTCGGGGTCGGTGTGCACGCGGAAGGTCGGATCCTCCTCCGCAAGACGCGCGAGCGCGAGTGACATCTTCTCTTCGTCGGCCTTCGTCTTGGGCTCGACCGCGATCTGGATGACCGGCTCGGGGAACTTGATCGTCTCGAGCACGATCGGCTTGTCCGGATCGCAGAGGGTGTCGCCGGTGAAGGTCTGCTTGAGCCCTACGGCGGCGGCGATGTCGCCGGTCGCGACGCGTTCCACGTCCTCGCGGTCGTTGGCATGCATCAGGATGATGCGCCCGATGCGCTCTCTCCTGTCCTTGGTCGGGTTGTAGACGGTGTCGCCGGCCTCCAGGACGCCCGAGTACACGCGGAAGAAGGCGAGCTTCCCCACGAACGGGTCGCTCATGATCTTGAACGCGAGCGCCGCGAAGGCCTCGTCGTCGCGCGGCTCGCGCACCAGCGGCTCGCCACTCTTCGGGTCGACGCCTTCGACCGGCGGGACGTCCAGCGGCGAAGGGAGGTAGTCGACGATCGCGTCGAGCATCGGCTGCACACCCTTGTTGCGCAGGGCCGCGCCGCAGAGCACCGGGACGACCTTATTGGCGATCGTGGCCGCGCGCAGCGCCGCGCGGAGCTCCTCGGACGTGATGTGGTGCTCCTCGAGGTAGCGGTGCAGCAGCTTGTCGTCGGTCTCGACGACCTTCTCTACCAATGTCTCACGCGCCTTGTCGGCTTCCGCGCGCAAGTCCGCGGGGATCTCAAGGGTGACCGGGTCGGCCGGCGTGTCCTGCGGCCAGACGAGCGCCTTCATCTCGATGAGGTCGATCACGCCGCGGAACTTGTCCTCGCTGCCGATGGGCAGCTGGATGACGGCCGGGTTCGCGCCGAGCCGGTCGGCGATCATGTCGACGCACCGCTTGAAGTCCACGCCGAGGCGGTCCTGCTTGTTCACGAAGCAAATGCGCGGGACCTTGTACTTGTCGGCCTGGCGCCACACGGTCTCCGATTGGGGCTCCACGCCGGCGACGCCGTCGAACACGACGACGGCCCCGTCGAGGACGCGCAGCGAGCGCTCTACCTCGACCGTGAAGTCCACGTGCCCTGGCGTGTCAATGATGTTCACGCGGTGATCTTTCCAGAAGCATGTCGTGGCGGCGGCGGTGATGGTGATGCCGCGCTCCTGCTCCTGGGGCATCCAGTCCATCGTCGCGGCGCCGTCGTGGACCTCGCCGATCTTGTAGATCTTCTTGGTGTAGAAGAGCACGCGCTCGGTCACGGTCGTCTTGCCCGCGTCGATGTGCGCGATGATCCCGATGTTGCGGTATCGCTCCAGGGGATACTCGCGCGCGAGCTTTGGGGCCTTGTTCGACTTTGTCTCGATCATCGCCACTACCACTTGTACTGCGTACTGCCGTGGTTCACGTCGTTCACCACTTGTAGTGAGAGAACGCCTTGTTGGCCTCGGCCATCTTGTGCGTCTCTTCTTTGCGGCGAACGGCGCCACCGGCGTTGTTCATCGCGTCCACGAGTTCGCCGGCGAGGCGGTCGGCCATCGACTTCCCCGGGCGCTTGCGCGCGGCTTGGATGAGCCAGCGCATCGCGAGCGATGTGCGGCGGTCGGCGCGGATCTCGACCGGGACCTGGTAGGTCGCGCCACCGACGCGGCGCGGCTTCACTTCGATCAGCGGCATCGCGTTCTTCAGCGCCAGCTCGAAGATCTCGATGCCCGGCTTGCGCGTGGTCGTCTCGGCCTGCGTGAGGGCGCCGTAGACGATGCCCTCGGCAGTCGTGCGCTTACCGCGCTGCATGAGCTTGTTGTTGAACTGCGCGAGCGACACGTTCCCGTACTTGCGATCGGGAGCGGTCTTGCGTTCCTGCGGACGAGCTCGTCGTGGCACGCTAGGACGCCTTCTTCTTCTTGGGGTTCGGGTTCTTCGCGCCGTAGAGGCTGCGACCGCGCTTGCGGTCCTTGACCCCCGCGGTGTCGAGCACGCCCCGGACGATGTGGTACTTCACCGACGGAAGGTCGGGCACAGCGCCGCCCTCGATCAGGACGACCGAGTGCTCCTGGAGGTTGTGGCCGATGCCGGGGATGTAGGCGGTGACCTCCATCCCGTTGGTCAGACGAACACGCGCGATCTTTCGCAGCGCCGAGTTCGGCTTCTTGGGGGTCATCGTCCGGACGACCGTGCAGACGCCCCGCTTCTGGGGCGCGCCACGACGCAGCTTGGTGTGGCGACCCTTGAGCGAGTTCCAGGTCGTGCGCAGGGCAGGTGTGTCTACCTTTTTCTTCTGCGCCTTCCGCCCGCGACGGACCAGCTGCGAGATCGTCGGCACGGTGACTCCTTCTGTTACGTCGTCTCCCCAGGGCACGCGGACGCGCCAAAGAGGACTCTTGACCGATGTGCGATTGGGCCCCCAACCGACCGAGGAGCCGACCCTCGCGGGTGCGGTCCTCAGGCGCAGCGCGGCCGCAGTCACAACATCGCGACAGGGCCGATGCGCGAAATGACCGCCCTCAGCGGGCGGTCACCGTCTCGAAAGACAGCCGAACGTGAAGTTTAGGGGGTTCCCTTACGGTCGGTCAACCGCG
>JANNUM010000553.1:0-1590 GCA_031395235.1 Chloroflexota bacterium | reverse complement strand
GATCAGCAGCAGCACCGGGTGCCCGGTGGAGGGGCCGCGGAGCGCGTCGACGAAGCGGCCGTGCGCCTCGCGCTCGGGCGTCGCCGCGAGATTGAATAACGCAATCACAACGCCGGTGGACTCGGGCTGCGTCGATTTCGGCAGGGTTTCCTCGTCGCCGTAGGCAACCGGCGAGGACACGACCAGCGCCGCGCTGCCCCCGAAGGCGCGCGCGATCACCGCCTGCAGGCCTGTGAGCGATTCGGGCGGGACGCGATAGCTGTACGGGACGACCTTCACGCGTACCGGACCGCCGTGGAAGCCGCGCAAAACACGCTGAAAATACGGTTCCGAGAGCGGGAGTTTCACGCGCGTTCGACGATGCCGTTCCAGCGCTGCAGCGCCCAGTCCCAGCAGCAGCCGCGGTACGATGACCACGACCGCCACCGTCGCCGCGATCAGGTGCAGCCACCGCGCCGCGTTTTCGGAACCTGGTACCGCGCCGGTACGCATCGCGGCCAACGCCTCGACCGACGGCACCTCGATCCCGGTGATGAGCGCGCCTGGCGCGAGCACGAACGAGAGGATGCGATGCACGGTGGCGGCGTCGAGAAAGGTGCTCTCCCAGGTTGCGCGATACTCGAACGCGAGGCCGCGCAGATACAACCCGGCCAGCACGCCGGCAGCAAGTGCCGCGGCGGCGAGGTGCAGGATGCGCGCGGTGCGGGCGTTGTAGAGCGGCGCGATGCATCGCGACCACTCGGCAGTGAAGGCGGTAATGGCAGGGCCAAGCGCACCGAAGGCACCGCCCGAGGCCTGCCGAGTCCATCGATCGGCACTGGCCGCCGCATGCATGACCGCGCGCGCGAGCGGTCCCGCGGCGCGTTCGCCCCTGCGTCCGGCATTGAGTACCGGACGGACCAGCAACAGCAGATACACCGCGAGATTCCAGGCAAGAAGCCCAAGGACTGGCGGAGCAAGCACGTTGATTCGCAACCCTGCGTCCATGCGATCGATCGCGAATCCCGCGATGAACGCGAGCAGGATCAGCGCCGCGCCGACCCACGAGCGCCAGCGCAGCGCGTGCAGGGCCTTGACGAGCGGCGGGTGGCGCTCGCCCAGCCTTTCGCTCGCAAGCCGCGCACGCCGCGCGAGAAAGGCATCCGGCGAAGCGCCTTCGCCCACGACCTCCGCGGCCGCCCGGCTGGCCCACGAGCGATCTGCGTCGCTCCATAGCGCGCGTTCGCGATCCGAAGACTCGATCGCGCGCACCAGGGCCACGGCCAGGGCGTCCCGCTCGTTCATGCTGGCGCGATTCTACGCGGCTCGGCGCGCGCTATTCGTCGGCACGCTGTCACGCCCGCGGTCGATGCCCGGGTTGCGCCGATGGCTGAAGACGGCGGTCAGCGGATGACCCGATCGGCGCGCGTCACGAGTGATGGCGAGAGGGTGATGCCGAGCGCCTGCGCGGTCCTGGCGTTGACGACGAGTTCGAAGCGGGTCGGGCGTTCGACGGGGAGGTCTCCGGGCTTGGCGCCCTTGACGATCCGATCGACATAGACGGCGGCGCGCCGGTAGAACTCCTCGAAGTTCGCGCCGTAGGCAACGAGC
>JANNUM010000528.1:0-4375 GCA_031395235.1 Chloroflexota bacterium | reverse complement strand
GGGAGGCGTTTGGCTCGCCGCGCTACGCGTTCGCGCCGGCGCTCGCGACGCTTGTGCTGATCCTGGTCGTGAGCCTCGCCGCCGTGCCCGATGCGCGTGCGGCAGCCGGAGAGTTCCTGCGTCTTCGCGGTATCGACATCTTCCAAACGACTGCCACGCCGTCGTCCCCGGCAGCGTCCCCCGCGCTGCCGTTCCCGGGCGAGCGCGTCACTCTCGACGAGGCTCGGCGCCATGCGCCGTTCCTGCGCGTGCCGGCGGATCCGCGTCTCGGCGCGCCGGATGAGGTCTACATCGATCAGACCCAAGCCGGTGATCGGGTCGCGCTCGTCTACGTCAGCCGCGCAGGGATCCCCGTCTCACGAGCCGCCGGCGTGAGTGCGGTCGTGGTCGTGCTTCGCGGACGCGTCGACGAGGCGCTCTTCGGCAAGGTCGCCACAGCCGGTACGCGCATCGACGAGGTCACGATCGATGGCGGTCGGGGATTCTGGCTCGAGGGCGAGCCGCACCAGTTCTTCTATCGCGACGCCGCGGGGAACCTCCGGCCCGAGACCCTCCGCCTCGCTGGGAACACCCTGCTGTGGGAGCAGGGTGGCGTTACGTTCCGTCAGGAAGCTCAGGTCTCGCGCAACGACGCGCTCCGCATCGCGGCATCCTTCCGCTAGCCGAGATTCGCGCCTGACGAAACCCGCGACTTGACAGGTGGAATGATCGGGAATCGAATGTCTCCGAACGACCGGGCTATCGCTAGGAGGTGGACAAACATAGTGAGTCTTCTTTCGAAGTTCTCCCGCCGTGGGTTCCTCAAGTACGGATCACTCTCGGGTCTTGCGGCGTTCGTGACTTCGTGCCTCTCGCAGAACGCACCGACGACGTCAGCGACCCCCGCAGCCACCGGAGCGGCTGCGCCTACTACGGTCGTCGCTAGAGCCGAGACGATCACCTGGAAGATCCAGTCCGGATGGTCCACGAACGAGCTCTTCCACGAGCTGTTCCTCGACTGGAAGGCCATCGTCGAGGAGATGTCCGGCGGCCGTCTCAAGATCGACGCGCTGCCGGTCAACGCCGTCACCAACATCAACGGTGCGATCGACGCCGTCCACTCCGGCACACTCGACGGGGCGCACCATGTGCCCGCGTATTACTACGGCAAGGACCACGCGGTAAGTCTCATGGGCACCGGCCCGATGATGGGCATGAGCGGCCAGATGTGGCTCGCGTGGTACTACTACGGCGGCGGCCAGGCGCTGTACGAGAAGCTGGTGCAGCAGAAGCTGAAGCTCAACGTCGTGTCGCTGTTCCACATGCCGATGCAGAACCAGCCGCTCGGCTGGTTCAAGAGCGAGATCAAGGGCCCGGACGACTTCAAGGGCTTAAAGTTCCGCACCGTCGGTCTCGCGACCGGCATCTATCAGGCTCTGGGGGCCAGCGTCGTGTCGGTCGCTGGCGCCGAAGTCGCATCGGCGCTCGACCGCGGCGTCATCGACGCGGCAGAGTTCAACAACACCTCGGCCGACCTCACCTACGGTCTGGCCGACGCACGCAAGATCCTCATGGCGCGCTCGTATCACCAGCCTAGCGAGATCCTCGAGATCACCCTCAACAAGACGAAGTACGACTCGATGCCGAGCGATCTGAAGGCGATCATGAAGTTCGGGGCCTTCGCCGAGTCCGCGCAGGGCGAGTGGAAGCAGATGGACAAGAACTCGAAGGACTATCAGACGCTCATCACGAGCAAGGGCGTCAAGATCATCAAGACGCCGCAGTCCGTGCTCGACGCACAGCTCAAGGCATGGGACACGGTCATCGCGGCCGAGTCGGCGAACAACCCGGACTTCGTCGCCATCCTCAACTCGCAGAAGGCCTGGGCGCAGCGCATCTTCCCGTGGGCGGACACGATCAACATCCCGCTGCCTGACACGGCGTCCTACAAGGCGATATTCAAGTAGCGATCACGACCGGGAAGTAACTATCCTGACGGGGCTCTCGGGCGACCGAGGGCCCTGTCGTTGGTTTAGGCGAACGCGTTGGGAGTGAGAGGGTGCTGCAGCGGATCCTGTTCTCGATCGACCGCCTGAGCGCGTGGAGCGGCAAGACGATCGCCTGGGTCGTGCTGCTGATGACGGTCCTCATCAGTTACGACATCACCATGCGGTACCTGCAGCAGCCGCTCGGTGATCCCATCCGGGCGATCTGGTTCACCTACACCTTCTCCTACGACATGACCTATTACCTGTACGCGGTCTTCTTCATGATCGGCGGCGCGTACGCGCTGTCGCGCGGTCAACACATCCGCGGCGATGTCTTCTACCGCCTCTGGCCGGTCCGCGTGCAAGGGGGCATCGACTTCGTCCTGTACATCGTCGCGTTCTTCCCGGGGATCATCGCCCTGATCTCCGTCGGCGCCCAGTGGGCGGCGGCATCGTGGGCGATCGGGGAGCGCTCCTTCACTACGGCTGTCGCTCCGCCGCTCTACCCGCTCAAGGCGGTGATCCCCGTCGCCGGCGTCCTCATGGCCATCCAGGGTGCCGCCGAGACGATCCGCGCGTACCAAGCGCTGCGCACCGGCGTGTGGCCTGCGCGGCTTTCGGACGTGGAGGAGACCGAGACGATGCTCGCCAGGCAGACCGAGGTATGAGCCCAGAAGCACTCGGTCTGGTGATGCTCGCGCTCATGGTCGTCGCGATCCTCATCGGCTTCCCGACCGCCTTCACGCTCATGTCCCTCGGCATCGTGTTCGGGTACCTCGGCATCGGGTTCGTCGTCTTCGACCTCGTCGTACAGCGGACCTTCTTCCTCATGCAGAACGACGTGCTCGTCGCCATCCCGCTGTTCCTGTTCATGGGGTACGTCGTCGAGCGGGCCGGCGTCCTCGAAGGTCTCTTCCACAGCGTGGAGCTCGTCATGGGCAAGCTCCCCGGCTCGATCGCCGTCGCGACCCTCATCACGGGAACGCTGTTCGCCACCGCGACGGGGATCGTGGGCGCATCGGTCACTCTGCTCGGCCTGCTCGCCCTCCCCGCGATGATGCAGCGGCGCTACAACACCTCGTTCGCGACCGGCGTGATCGTTGCGGCCGGCACGCTGGGGATCCTCATCCCGCCGAGCGTCCTACTCATCCTGTACGGCTTCGTCGCCGGCGTGTCGGTCCCGCGGCTCTACGCGGCCGCCTTCATCCCGGGCTTCACGCTCGCGTTCCTGTACCTCCTGTACATCCTGATCCGCGCGTTCCGGGACCCGACGATCGCACCTGCGAAGACGGACGTGCAGCACATCCCGCGTCTCCAGATGCTCCGCATGGTCGGCAGCGGGCTAGTGCCTATCTTGACGTTGATCCTCTTCGTCCTCGGCGCCATCTTCTTCGGTATCGCGACGCCATCCGAGGGTGCGGCCCTGGGCGCGCTGGGCGGTTTCGTCCTGGCTGCGGCGCACCGCCGGCTCAACTTCACCATGGTCAAGGAATCCGTGTTCCTCACCGTGCGCACGGCAGCGATGGTCGGCTGGCTCCTGGTGGGGTCGTCGATCTTCGCGGCGGTCTTCGCGAGGCTCGGCTCGGCGCAGCTCGTGGGTGACTTCCTCATCGGGCTGGGTCTGCAGAGCCTCGTGTTCGTCATCCTGATCCAGGCAGTCATCTTCCTGCTCGGCTGGCCACTGGAATGGACCGAGATCGTGATCATCTTCCTCCCGCTGTTCCTGCCCGTCGTCATCGCCTACAAGATCGACCTCGTGTGGTTCGGCGTCCTCTCGGCCGTGAACATGCAGACCGCCTTCCTCTCACCGCCTGTCGCGATGTCGGCGTACTACCTCAAGAACGTGGCGCCGAAGAGCGTGACGCTGAACACGATCTTCATCGGCATGTATCCGTTCATCGGCATTCAGGTCATCGCGCTCGTCCTGCTGTACGCGTTCCCAGATATGGCGCTGTGGCTGCCGCGGCTCGTCTATGGGGATTAGGAACAACGCTCGCGCGGGGTCCAGCTAGGCGCGCGGGACGTCGCCGAAGACGCGCTCCACGAACGCCCGTAGGTCCGCGCGCTGCTGTCGTGCCGCGGACGTGAAGAGGATCGTCAGGACCACCGCGCCGCCCCCGCCGACGGCCACGTCCACGAGCGCGGTGGTCGCGTCGGACGCCCGCACGGCGAAGCTGCCGGCTGCCACGACGTAGAGCGCGAAGAACACCACGATGAGCGCCTTCGTGATCGGGGGTAACAATAAGCGCATCTCGACGCGCGCCCCGCCGCTGAGGGGCGAGACGCGCCCGACCGCGTGCACCGCACGTTGACTGCGTTCCCAGATCTCGAAGAAATCGCCGGCCACGCCTCCGACGAACTCTTTCTGCGTCTTCAGGACACCGAATGCGCGCTTGGGTCGCTGGTTG
>JANNUM010000510.1:0-8724 GCA_031395235.1 Chloroflexota bacterium | reverse complement strand
GCTGGGGAGCATCTACGAGATCCTTCCGACCTGGCACTACGACCCGACGTTCTATCCGACGGAGTCGTGCCCGACCCCGGTGAGCGCCAGCCCGCTCACCGCGGCGACGGTGGCGGGTGCCTGGATCATCGAGGGCGCGGTCTGCGTGGCTGCGGTGGCGGTCGCGATCGGCGCGCCGGTCGCGCGACGGCTCCTCGATCGCTTCGGGCTCTAGGGACTGGCGCTCGGCGACGGTGCCGGCGTGGGCGACGCGCTTGGCGAAGGCGACGGCGACGCCGACGCCGACGCGGACTCGGTCGGCGTGGGTGACGCGGAGACGCTCGGCCGTGCCGACGCAGGTGGAGGAGCCGAGCTCACCGCGAAGAGGACCGCGATCGCGCCTCCGACCGTGACCAGGATGAGCAGCGCGAACACGACGAACGCCGCCGCGCGACCGGCAGTCCGCGCGACGGTCGCGGGCCGACCTGGCGCGTGGAGTAGCACCGTGACGTTGTCCTGGCCGCCGCGCGCGTTCGCGAGATCGACGAGCGCGCTCGCGGCAACGCGAACGTCCTCGCCGCTCGCGGCCCTGGCGATCTCCTCGGGCGTGACGTGACGCGTCAGACCGTCGCTGCAGAGCAGCAGCCGGTCCGCTGGGCGAAGGCTCTCGACGAAGATGTCGGGTTGGATGCCACGCGGATCGCCGGCGAAGCGCGTGATCGCGTGCTCCATCGCGCCCGTGTGATCCTCCGTGAGCTGCCGGCAGATCCCGTCGCGGATCAGGTAGGCACGGCTGTCGCCGAGGTTGCCGATGATCGCCTCGTTCGCGCGGACCACCACCGCCACGATGGTGGTCGCCGCGTCGCGGTGGCCAGATGACCCCGCCGCTCGCACAACAGCGGCGTTCGCGTCGCGCATAGCCTCCGCGAGCGCGTCACTGGAAGCGCGATCCGTCGGTGCTCCGAAGAAACGGATCGCGAGCTCGGCGAGCGCGGCGTCCGCCGCGATCTCGCCGCCGCTCGATCCACCCACGCCGTCCGCGACGGCGAGGAGCGTGACGCCCTGCTCCTCGCGCACGAGGTAGCGGTCTTCGTTCCCTTCCCGAACACGGCCCGTATCGGTCCTTACCCCGGTCGCCACGCGCGTCAGTCCTTCTCCTTCCCGCCACAGTCCTTGCCGCCCACAAGGAAGAGGCGGGCGGTCGCGCCCGGCTGGACGGCCGCCCCGGCTTGCGGCTCCTGGCGGGCGACGCTGCAGGCCTGCCCGCGCGCGAGCGGATCCACCTGCCACGGCACCGGAGACCGGTAGCCGGCCGCGATGAGGAGCCGGGCCGCTTCGTCCACGTCCTTGCCGACGACATTCGGTGTGAGGCGGGCCGCGGCCGACGCGGGCGGCCCGGTCGTGGGGCGCGCGTCGACCGCGCGGCCCTGGAACGACGCGAAGATCGCCAGCGTCGCAATGAGTACCACGACGATGGCCACGAGCGCGATCGTCGTGTCCACGCGGAACTCGCGCCGGCCACCGCCGGGCAGCGGCCGCGTGACGGGTGGTAGAACGCCCGTCGCGTCGTCGCGCTGCGAGGCCGCGAGCAGATCGCGCGCGAACGCTCCCGCGCTCGCGTGGCGATCCTGCGGGTCTCGCGCGAGCGCCTTGGCGACCGCGCAGTCGATTTCCTCGTTGATGCCGACGCGTGTGGAGCTCAGCGACGGCGCCCTGCCATCCAGTCGGACGCGCAAGAGGTCTTCGGTCTCCATCTCCGCGTTCGGCGGCCGGCCGGCGATGAGCTCGTACGCCACGAGGCCGAGGCTGTAGACGTCGCTCCGCTCCGTCGGCGCCCGGCCCTCGATCCGCTCCGGCGCGATGTATCGCGCCGTGCCGATGAGTTCGTGCTCGCGCGGCCCCCGCGCCGCGCGCGCGATGCCGAAGTCCGTGAGCTTGGCCGTGCCCTGCTGGTCCATGATGACGTTCGCCGGCTTCACGTCGCAGTGGATGACGCCCGCTTCGTGCGCCGCGTCGAGCGCGGCCGCGATCTGCGCGACGATGCGCGCGGCCTCGTGCGGACGAAGTGGGCCGCGGTCGGCGATGACATCGCGCAGCGTCCGACCGCGTACGAGCTCCATCACCATGAACGCGTCCGCGCCGTCGCGGCCTTCGTCGAAGACCGTCACGACGTTCGGATGCAGGACCGACGCGGCACGCCGCGCTTCATCGGCGAAGCGTTCACGGAACGCGTCGTCGGCGTTCGGGCCGAGGATCTTGATCGCGACGTCACGCTCGAGCCGTTCGTCGCGCGCCTGCCACACCTCGCCCGCGCCGCCTTCGTCGATGCGCAGGGCGAGGCGGTAGCGGCCCGCAAGGAGCCGGCCTTCGCGCGTTTGTTCGCGCTTGATCGCAGCGGTGGGCTTCTGGGATGGCATGTCTTTCATGGCCGCAAGGCTCAGGCCAGTTCCATGAGTGCGCCGAGCGCGGCCTCGTACACGCGATCGTTCCCCGCGATCGCGAGCTCATCACCGAGCAGCTCGCGGATGCCGAGGGCGGGGAGCGGTACGACGCGCTCGGCCCGTACCGTGCCGTCCACGATCGCGGTCGCCGTCGCATGACGTTCGTCCGGCGCGCGCTTGATCACGAACTCCGCCGTCGCGCGACCGATCGCGGCCTGTATGCGGACGCCGGAAACATCGCCGGCGTCCAGGCCGCGCTCGAAGCGCGGTCGCAGCCGCACCATGATCGCGGCGCCGTCCGCGCGTGCCATCCGGAAGAGCAGACCGCCGGCTTCCGCCGGCGCGAGCGCTTCCACGGGGCGCCAGCCGAGACGCGACGCGAGCCATCCGAGGAGGAACAGTGCCTGCGAGGGATGGATGTCGCGGCCGTCCATGTCGACCGCGAAGCCAACGCGTATCCCGGTGATCCCGCCCAGGAACGGTCGCCAGACGGGTACGTCGAAGAACTGCGCGACGAGCTCGCGCCAATGCGTCAGCCTCGCCCAATTGAGATCGGTGATGCCCACATGCAGGCGCGACAGCCGCGCGACCTCGGGCAAGGTGCGGTCGGCCCGGGCAAAGTCCGCCGAGTCGACGATGAGCCGGTCGGCGAGCCTCACGAGATCGTCCAGATGCCGGGCGTCGCTGGGCGGTGTCCCGGTCCACCACAAGAACACCGGCAGGTCGGGAACGAGCAGCGGGATGACGACGCTCGCGACCCGCTCGTCGAAGTCTCCGCGCACGCGCGCGAGGATCTGCTCGTACAACACCGGCTGCGCGCCGTCGACCTGCGGAACGTGACAGTGCAGCTGCACGGACGCCAGAACGCCGTCACGGTCGCGATCGGCGAGTAGGACGATGGCGCGCGACGGGTGCCGAAAGGCGAGGTCCGCGACCGTTCGCGCTGCACGACGCGCATGCGTCTCACGGTCGGCATACACCACGAGGTTGAGCACCGACGCTCGCGCGAGCGTCTGGCCACGCTCCTTGGCGTCCGCGACGGCGACGCGCCGCAGCCGAGCCAGCTCGTGCTCGAGCGCATCGATGCTCGTCGCCCGCGCACCCCAGAAGGTGTCGTCCATGACGCTCACGGTCGTCGCCAGGTCCGGCCGTCGCGCGCGATGAGCTCGTCGGCCTGTTCGGGACCCCACGAGCCGGCGGCATACATCGCGAGCGCCTGCGGGCCTTCGTTCCAACCCGCGAGGATGGGGTCGACGAACGCCCACTGCTGCTCCACTTCGTCACGGCGCGTGAAGAGCGTGGCATCGCCGCGGAGCGCGTCGAGGATCAACGTCTCGTACGAATCGGGCGCATCGACCATGAACGACTCGCCATATCCGAAATCCATGTTCACCGAGCGGATGCGAAGGCCCTGGATCGGCACCTTCGCCCCGAACGTGAGGGAGATGCCCTCGTCGGGCTGGATCCGGATCACCAGCTCGTTGGCGTCGAGCCCCTCCGACGCCTCGCGGGTGAAGATCCGGTGCGGCGCGACTCGAAAGCGGATCGCGATCTCGGTCGACCGCTTGGGCAGCCGCTTCCCGGTCCGAACGTAGAACGGTGTGCCCTCCCAGCGCCAGTTGTCGATGAAGCACTTGAGCGCGACATACGTCTCGGTCTGTGAGTCCGACGCGACGCCATGCTCGTCGCGGTAGCTCCCCACTCGCTCGCCGCCGATGAATCCCGGACCGTACTGGCCGCGGACGGTGAGAGCGCCGACCTCGTCCGGTGGGATCCGCCGCAGTGCGCGCAGGACCTTGACCTTCTCGTCGCGGACCGAGCGGTCATCGAACGCCGCGGGGGGCTCCATGCCTACCAGCGCGAGGAGCTGCAGGAGATGGTTCTGCACGATGTCGCGCATCGCGCCCACGCTGTCGTAGTAGCCGGCGCGCTCTTCGATCCCGATCGATTCGGCGGCCGTGATCTGCACGTGATCGACGTACTGACGTGTCCAGATCGGCTCGAAGATGCTGTTCGCGAAGCGCAGGACCAGGATGTTCTGCACCGTCTCCTTGCCCAGGTAGTGATCGATCCGGAAGACCTC
Organism: Chloroflexota bacterium; assembly: GCA_031395235.1. Taxonomy (GTDB): domain Bacteria; phylum Chloroflexota; class Limnocylindria; order P2-11E; family P2-11E; genus CF-39. The sequence continues at coordinate 4,221 of JANNUM010000510.1, read as the reverse complement.
GTCCTCGCGGAAGACCTCCTGGACGGCGCTCGTGAGCTGCATCGCGCTCTGCAGGTCGTGGCCATACGGCTTCTCCACCACCACGCGTGACCATCCGCTCTCTCCGCGGAGACCGTGCGCGCCGATCGCGCGGATGATCGGCTCGTAGGCGGCCGGCGGCGTCGCGAGGTAGAAGAGCCGATTGCCGTTCGCGCCGATCTGCGCGTCGACGCGAGCGAGGACGCGGCCCAGCTCGTCGTAGCCGCTGTCGTCCGCCGTCGGGACGTAGTGGACCCCGCGCGCGAACGTGGCCCAGACCTCCTCGTTGATCGGCCTGGTGCGACTGAATTCCGCGACCGCGTCGTGAAGCTCCGCGCGGAAGGCGTCCGCGGTCATCCGGCGGCGAGCGGAACCGATCACGGCGAAGCTCGCGGGCAGGAGGTGTTGCAGCGCGAGGTTGTACAGCGCCGGGATGAGTTTGCGCGCTGTGAGATCGCCAGACGCACCAAAGATGACCAGGCACGCCGGCTCGGGTGTGCGTGCGAGGCGCAATCCTTCGCGGAGCGGATTTGTGAGGGCGACGGTCATCGCGGCAGGCATCGAGCGGGCGCGGGTGACGCGGCGAGTCGGGTCCTCGCGAGCGAGAGTTGAGCCCGCGATACGAGGGGACGACTTAGAAGAGGGCCGAGCGGGCGAGTTTCGAGCGAGCGAGGACCCCGAGCCACGGCAGGACCCGCGCCCGCAGGGTTGCAATGCTGCGATGCGCAAGTCACTTCTTGACCGCGTGACCCCCGAATTGATTGCGCAGCGCTGCCGCGACCTTCATCGCGTACGAGTCATCCTGGCGCGAGGTGAAGCGCGCGAAGAGCGAATGGGCGAGGACCGTTGCGGGCACGTCGTGCGCGATCGCTTCCTGGATCGTCCAGCGCCCTTCGCCCGAGTCGGCGACCCAGCCCTTGATGTTGGCGAGGTCGGGGCCCTCCTGCTCGAACGCGCGCTCGGCGAGCTCGAGCAGCCAGGAGCGCACGACGCTCCCCTGCAGCCAGACGCTCGTCACGCGCTTCATGTCGATGTCGAAGTCGCTCGCGTGGATGAGCTCGAAGCCCTCGCCGTAGGCCTGCATCATCCCGTATTCGATGCCGTTATGGACCATCTTGATGAAGTGGCCCGCGCCGCTCTTCCCGAAGTGCGCCCAGCCGTTCGGGGGCGCGAGCGTGTCGAGCACCGGACTCAGGCGCTCCACCGCGCGTGCCTCGCCGCCGACCATCATGCAGTAACCGTTCTCGAGTCCCCACACGCCGCCGGAGACGCCCACGTCGAGGTAGTCGAAGCCGAGCGCTTTGTACTTCTCCGCGCGCCGCATCGAGTCGCGGAAGTACGAGTTGGCACCGTCGACCAGTACGTCGCCCTTGGTCGCGTACTTCGCGAACTCGTCGAGCGTGTGATCGGTCGCCTCGCCCGCGGGCACCATCGACCACAGGACGCGCGGGGGTCGCAGCTGTTTCGCCATCTCCTCGATCGTGTACGCCCCGAGGGCGCCACCGCTCTTCGCCTCGTCGACGGGGCCCGCGCTGCGATTACCCGCGACGACGCGGTGCCCGCCGCGGACCAGACGCGTGACCATGTTGCCGCCCATCCGGCCCAGGCCGTAGAGCCCGATCTCCATGCCGTCACCCCCGTGGTGCGACCGAGGATATTCGGTCCGCGCGGTCGTACTGCGGTACCGTGTGGTCGTGGCGACCGTGAGCGAGGCCGCGACGCGCCTCGACCTTTACCGCTCGCTGGCGCGTCAGCTGCGCGCCGACAGCATCCGGTGTTCGACCGCCGCCGGATCGGGCCACCCGACATCGTCGCTGTCCGCAGCCGACCTCATGGCCGTGTTGCTCGCCGGTCATCTTCGCTACGACTTCCAGCGTCCGGACTCGCTGGCGAACGATCACCTCATCTTCTCCAAGGGTCATGCGTCGCCGCTCGTGTACGCGATGTTCCGCGCCGCGGGCGCGATCGACGATGCGGAGCTCCTCACCTTCCGTAAGTTCGGCTCCCGCCTGGAGGGTCATCCCACGCCCATCCTTCCGTGGGTCGACGTCGCGACCGGTTCGCTCGGGCAGGGTCTGCCGATCGGCGTCGGCGTCGCTCTCGCGGGTAAGCGACTGCTGAAGGCGCCGTTCCACGTCTGGGTCGTCGTCGGCGACAGCGAATCGGCCGAGGGGTCGATCTGGGAGGCCTTCGATCTCGCGAGCCATGAGGGCCTGGGGAACGTCACGGCGATCCTCGACATCAATCGACTCGGTCAGCGCGGGCCGACCGAGCTCGAGTGGGACACCGCTGCGTACGCAACGCGAGTGAAGGCGTTCGGCTGGGACGCGATCGTCATCGACGGCCACGATCTCGCGCAGATCGATGACGCGCTCGCTCGCGCGCGCTCGGCCTCGCGCCCGACGGCGATCGTCGCCCGCACCGTGAAGGGCAAGGGGGTCTCGTTCCTCGAGGACAAGCCCGGGTGGCACGGCAAGACCCTCGACGCCGAACAGGCGAAGCAGGCGCTCGCGGAGATCGGCGACGAGCCGTCGCGCGCGTTCGAGGTGCCGAGCCCGCCGGCCTGGCGGCCCGCGCCGCTCCCGCCGCCGAAGGCGCCGGACCTCCGGCGCTACACCGACCCCACCGCGACGCGCAAGGCGTACGGCGAGGCGCTCGCTGCGCTCGGCGCGGCCCGCGCGGACGTTGTCGTGCTCGACGCCGAGGTGAGCAACTCGACGCACGCCGAGGATTTCAAGAAGACCGCCGCCGATCGCTTCTTCGAGATGTACATCGCGGAGCAGCGGATGGTCGCGGTCGCCGTCGGGATGCAAGTCGTTGGCTTCGTGCCATTCGCGTCCACGTTCGCGGCATTCCTGACTCGCGCGTACGACTTCATCCGCATGGCCGCGGTCTCACGCGCGAACATCCGTCTCTCCGGTTCACACGCAGGAGTCTCGATCGGCGAGGACGGTCCGTCGCAGATGGCACTCGAGGACCTCGCGATGATGCGCGCGGTGCACGGCAGCACCGTCCTGTATCCCTGCGACGCGAATCAGACCGCGAGGCTCGTCGTGGCGATGGCCGACCTGCGCGGCATCTCCTACATCCGCACGACGCGCGAAAAGACCGCCGCGCTCTACCGCCCGGAAGACGAGTTCCCGATCGGCGGCAGCCGCGTCGTGCGGGGCGGCGACCCGGACGATCGCGTGACGGTGGTCGCCGCGGGCATCACCGTGCACGAAGGGATCAAGGCCGCCGACGAGCTAGCGAAGGCCGGTGTGAAGATCCGGCTCATCGACGCGTACTCGGTGAAACCGCTGGACGCGCGCGGCATCGCAAAGGCGGTACGCGAGACCGGTGGCCGTCTCGTGGTCGTGGAGGACCACTGGCCTGAAGGCGGTCTGGGCGATGCGGTCGTCTCGGGTCTGATCTCACTTGGCGTGAAGGACATCGCCTTCCGGCACCTCGCGGTGAACGACATGCCCACGTCCGGCAAGCCGGCGGAGCTCCTGGAGGCGGCCGGGATCGCGGCCCGTGACATCGCCGCCGCGGTGCGCGCCCTGCTCGCATAGCCGTGAGCCGCATGGTGTCGCTGACGGGGCTCTGTCTGATCGCCGTCGCCTCGATCTGTCTCGTCGATCTCCTGAGCGGACCGGACATCGGCTTCTCGCTCTTCTATCTGATCCCGGTCGTCGTGGCGGCCTGGTACGTCGGCCGCGGACCGGGTGTGATCCTCGCGGTGGCCGCGGCTCTCGCCTGGCTCTTCGCCGACACGATGAACCGCGGCGCCGTGTCGCTCGCGGCCTCCACCTGGAACGGCTTTACGCGTCTGGTGATCTTCATCGCCATCGCGCTCCTGCTCGATCGCCAGCGCACCAGCGCGGCGCGCCTCGCGGTGGTAGACCGCCAGCGCGAAGACTTCCTCCGCGTCCTCGACCACGAGCTGCCGCGACCGGTGGAAGCCATCGCCGAGCTGGCGAAGAAGCTCGATCGCAACACCCCGGAGCGCTCCGAGGATCGCGGCACGGTGCAGGAGCTGCAGCGGCGCGCGCAGGAGCTGCAGGTCCTCACGCGCGACTTCGTGTCGCTCGGACGACTGCAGAGCGAACGGCTCCTGCTCACGAGGACCCGATCCGATCTGAACGAGATCGTCCGCGAGGCGGTGCGGGCCATCGGCGACAAGCAGCGCGTCATCATCACGCTCGGGGCGGAGGGGCCGCT
>JANNUM010000383.1:0-1514 GCA_031395235.1 Chloroflexota bacterium | reverse complement strand
GATCAGGCCCCCCTGGGCTTGCGCGATGCGAGCTTCACCACCGCTTTCCACTCCGCGGCGGTCACCGGCGTGATCGACAGGCGATTGCCGCGGCGCAGGGTGACCATGTCGGCGAGCGCGGGCACGGCACGCAACTCGTCGAGCGCAAGCAGACGCGTCTTCTCGACCAGCTTCACGTCGACGCCGATCCAGCGCGGCGCCTTGCGCGTCGACTTGGAGTCGTAGTACGGGCTTGCGGGGTCGAACTGAGTCTGGTCGGGATGCGCGGACGCGACGATGCTGACGATTCCGGCAATGCCCGGCTGCGGACAGCTCGAATGGTAGAACAACGCCTGGTCGCCGACCTTCATGTCGTCGCGCATATAGTTGCGCGCCTGGTAACTGCGCACGCCGAACCACGACGTGGTCTGACGCGGCGCCTTGACCAGATCGTCGATCGAGAACTCGTCGGGCTCGGACTTCATCAGCCAGTAGTGCATGAGTTGCACCCGCAAAACAAACGCGGCGCCTTGCGCGGGCGCCGCGCCATCATGACGCCGGCGACGTCGGTCGCCGGCACCGAAAGGGTCCCCGCAGGTGCCGTTCTGCCCTCACCCTGAACCTGGGTTCAAGGAGGTCGCCGAGCCGGAACCGTCAGGCGCTTCCGCTTGGGAACGCACACAGGTTCGCTTGGGGACTCGAGGCAACCGCGCCATATGGCATTGGTTCAGAGAGTGCTATGGGCAGTGCTCGAACACCGCAGGGATTGATCGTAGCAATGTCGTTGATGGACTCCTTCAGAACAGCCTCTCCTGCGGCGCGAGCGCCTTGTCGATCGCCGCCTGCATCGCCTTGATTCTACGCTGAGCGTCTGGGGCGTCAACACTGCTCGTAGTGGCAGCACCGCGCCGCGCCGGTGGCTCCTTGCGCTCGCGCAGCAGATCGTTCGCGATGTTCAGCGCGGCCATCACCGCGATGCGATCGACGCCGCTCACCTTGCCCGCATCGCGGATCTCGCGCATGCGCGTATCGAGATGCGCGACCGCCCTCTGCAACTCCTCGCGCTCGTTGTCGCGGCAGGTAACGCGATACTCGCGACCGAGGATCATCACGTCGATCTGCATCGGACCGTCGCGTGCTTCCGCCATCAGGCCTCCGGCAACCGGTCGAGCAGCACGTCGAGCCGCGCCGATGCCTGCTGCATGCGCTGCGCCAGCACGCGATGGCGCTCCTGTGCCGCCACCAGGTCGAGGGAAAGACGCTCGTTGGCCGCACGCAGCGCGCCTGCCTGCGCGATCAGTGTTGCGAGTTTCTGCTCCAGCAGGCCCAGGTCGGTGTCCATCGGTGAAATAGTGAAGCCCGCGTGGAAGCGCGTCAACCGGATGCGGGCGGGGGATCGACCGCGCTCAGCGGTCAGCCGCCGAACGGCCGGTTTCGAGCGGATGGTAGGCCACCTCGACGACTTCGAGGTCGGCTGCGCCCGCCGGCGTGCGCAGCGTGACCGTGTCGCCCTCGCGGCTCTTCATCAGTGCCCG
>JANNUM010000097.1:0-8311 GCA_031395235.1 Chloroflexota bacterium | reverse complement strand
TACAACTTGCCGTCCGGTCCGAACGCGATGCGGCCGCCGTCGTGATTCGACGATCCGGGGATGTTGTCGAGGAGGATCGTCTCGTCGGTGCCTGCTCCGCTGGTGTCGCGCATGCGCACCAGGCGGTTGAGCGTCGCGCCGCCAGCACCCGCATACGAGTAGTAGAGGTAGACGAAGCCGTTGCGCGCGAAATCCGGATCGAGCGCGATCCCGAGCAGGCCGCGCTCGGCGTCGGGATTCGCTCGCGCGGGAACGCTGGCCCACGGCCGCGCCTCCAGTCCGCCCGCGCTGGGCCGGATGATGCGCACGCGACCCGGGCGCTCGGTGACGAACAACCGCCCGTCCGGCGCCTGGGCGACCGCCCACGGAGCCTCGAGGCCGGAGGCGATGAGCTGCACGTTCTCGACGACGGCCGGACCAAGGCGCGGCGACGGCGTGGCTGTCGGCGCTGTCGTCTGCGAACCTGGTCGCGCGGACTGCGAGCCGGTGGCCGGTGCCGCGCTCGGAGCGGTCGCCGGTGGCGCGCACGCGACGATCACCGCGAGCGCCGCTGCCAGCGCGCGCCTCACGTTCCGCCCCGGGCCAAGCGCACGAGCGCGCGGCTCGTCATCGGCTTTGCGAGTCCGTAGCCCTGGGCTCCGACGCAGCCGAGAGCGCGCGCGAAGTCGAGCATCGTCTGGTTCTCGACGTGATCGCGCGCGCCAGCTCGAATCGACCGTCGTCGGTCACTCCTCGGACCCGGCCGGGTCGTCAGGCTCCGCGCCGTTCCAGAGCGTCGCGCCGGTGGGCGGCGTCCGACCCAGGTGACGGTAGGCATGCTCGGTGGCGACGCGCCCGCGCGGCGTCCGCTTGAGGTAGCCCTGCTGCATCAGGTACGGCTCGTACACGTCCTCGATCGTCTCAGGGTCCTCGCTCAGCGCGGCCGCGAGCGTTTCGAGTCCCACCGGACCGCCGGAGAACTTATCGATGATCGCGGTGAGGAGCATGCGGTCGACGGCATCGAGGCCCTTTTCGTCGACCTCGAGCGCGGCGAGCGCCTCGCGCGCGACAGCGAGCGTCACCCGACCATCGTGTCTGACCTGAGCGAAGTCGCGCACCCGCTTCAGCCAGCGGTTCGCGATGCGTGGCGTGCCGCGCGAACGGCGCGCGATCTCGTGTGCAGCCGCGGCCTCGATCTCGATCCCGAGGATGCGTGCGGAGCGGCGCACGACCTTCTCGAGCGCCTCCGTCTCGAAGAGGTCGAGCTTGTACGTCGCGCCGAAACGGTCACGAAGGGGCGAGGAGAGCCGGCCGATGCGCGTCGTCGCGCCCACGAGCGTGAAGCGCGGCAGCGGAAGCCGCAGCGTGCGTGCTCCCGGTCCCTTGCCGATCACGATGTCGAGCTGATAGACGTCCATCGCCGGGTAGAGGACCTCCTCCACAAGACGCGGCAGACGGTGCACCTCGTCGATGAACAGCACCTCACCGGCTTGGAGGTTGGTCAGGATCGCCGCCAGATCACCCGCGCGCTCGATCGCGGGTCCGCTGGTGATGCGGATCGGCATTCCCAGCTCGTACGCGATGACGTTGGCGAGCGAGGTCTTCCCCACTCCCGGCGGACCGTACAGCGCGACGTGCTCCAGCGGTTCCCCGCGCGCCTTCGCGGCTTCGATGAGGATCCGCAGGTTCCCTTTGACCTTGTCCTGGTTGATGTACTCGTCGTCCGAAAGGCGCTGCGGCCGCAGGGTCGCCTCGAGCGAACGCTCGCGGTCCTCCCGCACCCCCGCCGTGACGTCGCGCGGCTCGCCGTCGCCCGGCTTCTTGCCGTCACCCGGCTTCTTGCCGGCGTCCGTCAAGCGAGGGACCGTCGCACGGCTCCGGCGATCCGCTCGGTCGCGGTCGTGCGCGGCATGAATTCAGCCTCGCTCGCGCTTCGCGGCTTGAGCTCGACCTGGTCCTCCTTGAGCGTGCGCTTCGAGACCGTCGCGCGGAACGGGATCCCGATGAGATCGGCGTCGGCGAATTTCACGCCCGCGGTCTCCTCGCGGTCGTCGTACAACACCTCCACGCCCGCGTGCTCCAGATCCGCGACGAGCGAGTCGGCCGCCGTGCGCACCGCTTCGTCGTTCGAGGGAAGCGCGATGACGTGCACCTGGTACGGCGCGACGGCCATCGGCCACAAGATGCCCTTGTCGTCGTGGTGCGTTTCGACGATCGCCTGGACCGCGCGCCCGACACCGATGCCATAGCTGCCGCCGACGAACGGCTTACGCGTGCCGTCCTCGGCCAGGAAGGTCGCGTTCATCTTGTCCGAGTAGTAAGTGCCGTAAGCGAAGATGTTCCCGACTTCGATGCCGCGGACGATGCGCAGCTTCCCGTCCTTGCAGCGCGGACACACGTCACCTTCACGAACGTCATGCGCATCGACAGTCTCGCCGGTGAAGTCGCGGCCGCGGACCACGCTTCGGAGGTGCGCGCCCTTCTTGTTCGCACCTGCGACGTACGCGCGTTCGTCGACTGACGTGTCGACCAACGTCCGCGCGCGCAGTCCGACCGGACCGATGTATCCGGGTACCGAGCCGGCGGCGGCGAAGTCGGCATCATTCGCGAACTTCACCTCGCTCGTGCCGAGCATCTTGCGGAGCTTCGCTTCGTTCACATCGCGGTCGCCCGGCAGCACGACGGCGACGACGCCCCCAGACGCGTCGCGAAGCAGAAGCGTCTTCAGGAGCCGATCGGCGTGGACCTGGAGCATTGACTGCAGGGCTTCGATGCTCGTCGTGCTGGGCGTCGAGATCTCGCTGCGTGGCGCGACGCCCTCGTCACGGATCGCGACGTCCCCCATCCGCGTCGCTCTCTCCATGTTCGCGCGGTAGTCGCACTTCGGGCAGACGACGACGCGATCCTCACCGACCTCGGTGAGGACCTGGAACTCGTGTGCGACGTCGCCGCCCATCGCGCCGGTATCCGACTCGACGCTGATCGCGTCGAGGCCCATGCGCTTGAAGATCCGCTCATATGCGCCGTGCTGCGCCTGGTAGCTCTTCTCGAGCCCAGCCTGGTCGATGTCGAACGAGTACGCGTCCTTCATTACGAACTCGCGCACACGGAGCAGCCCGGCGCGTGGCCGCGCCTCATCGCGGCCCTTCGACTGGAAGTGATAGACCATCGCGGGCATCTGCTTGTACGACTGGAGCTCGCTCATCGCGTGCGAATGGACCGCTTCCTCGTGCGTGTAGCTCACCATGAACTCGCGTCCGTTGTGATCTCGCGTTCGGAAGGTGATCGGCTCGAGCGCGTCCCAGCGTCCGGTCGTCTTCCATAGGTCGGCGGGGGTGAGGACTGGCATCTCCATCTCCTGGCAGCCGATACGGTCCATCTCCTCGCGGATGATCTGCTCGACCTTCTTCGCGACCCGGAATCCGAGCGGCAGCCAGGTGTAGAGGCCAGATGCGAGCGGGCGCGCGACAGCGGCACGCAGCATGAGTCGGTGGCCGGGCGTCTGCGCCTCCGCAGGAGCCTCGCGCAGAGTGCGTCCAAAGAGCTTCGACTGTCTCATGGGGTCAACTCCGAGGGTCGTATTTGGCCACGCGTGTGCGGCGCCGGCGCCTGAGCGACGCGCCGGCTAGCGCGGGATTCGGTACGTGGACCCTCGCGAACGCATCGCGCGAATACTACCCGGCACGAACGCTCAGATGTGCTCGAGCAGCGCCCACACCCGAGCCTGCACACGGTCCGACGCCTTGATGCGCGGCGTCCAGCGGCGCGCGACCACGACGTCCTGGTCGCGCCAGCGGGCCGCGAGTGCTGCGAGCATCAGGAGCGCCGGCGCGCGCTCACGTTCGTACCACTGGTGCTTGATCTCAGCGCGCGCCTTCGCCAGGCGGCGCTGGAAACCCTCGATCCGCACGTGCATCTCATTGTCCGCGAAACGCTGGCGATCCATGTCGACGCCCGCGACGAACGCGACATCGATGAGCTCGGCGTCGCGGAAGTCGTTGCCGCGGAACTCGTTGCGTCGGCGCGGCGGGTCGAGGTGCTTGGCCTCGGGGCCCCACGGCGCGCCGTGGAACGTCACGCCGTCGAGTGGACCGGCGAAACGGCAATCGACGAATTCAGCGGCCTCGGTACGGCTGCCTTCGAAACGCGCGTCGTCGAAGGTGCAGCGTTCGAAGCGCGACTGGCCGAGGCGCGCGCGCCGCAGGTCGGCGCCGTCGAAGTGGCAGTCGCGGAACACGCTGCGCGGTGTGGCGGCGAAAAGTGGCGCCAAACGGCGATCGACCTTCAGACCACGGAAGTCGCAGCGATCGAAGAGACAGCCGCCGAGCGAGAACCGGTCAAAGCGCGCCCGGCGGAAATCGATCGCCGTAAGCGTCGCTCGATGCAGCTCGACGACGCGTTCGTCGTCGGGCAGCCTACGTTCGCTGGCCGGCTGGGACACTGCGGCCCGGTGTGAGCTGACCTTCGTGCGACAGCTTCGGCGCCTTCTGGGAGTAGGGCTCCTTGCCGTTCTCGACGAGGATCTTGTCGATCTCCGCAAGGAGCGCGTCCATGAGCTGGTCCTCCGGGTAGACGCCGACGACCCTGCCCTTGCGGAAGATGGCGCCCTTCCCGACGCCGCCCGCGATCCCGACGTCGGCGTCCTTCGCCTCGCCAGGTCCGTTGACCTCGCAGCCCATGACCGCGACCTTCATCGGGGTGGGCAGCGCGCGGAGACGCTCCTCGGCGACCTTCGCGAGCGGGATGAGGTCGATGTCCGCGCGGCCGCACGACGGGCAGGCGACGAGCGTGAGCCCCTGGTCGCGCAGGCCGAGCGACTTGAGCATGTCGAATCCGGCCGTCACTTCCATGACCGGATCCTCCGAGAGCGACACGCGGATCGTGTCGCCGATGCCCTCGTAGAGCAGGACGCTCATGCCAGCGGTCGAGCGGATCGAGCCGGCGACGAGCGTGCCGGCCTCGGTGACGCCGAGGTGCAGTGGATACGGCACCGCCTTCGCGAGACGGCGGTACGCCGCAACCATCGTCGGCACGTCGAACGCCTTCACGCTCACGACGATGTCGTCGAAGTCGAGGTCCTCCAGGATCTTGATCTCGGAGAGGGCGAGGTCGACCATCCGCTGCGACTCGTCACGCACGTCGCCCGCCTGGCGATCGCCGATCGAGCCGTGGTTCACGCCGATGCGGATCGGGGTCCCCTGCACCTTCGCGCGCTTCACCACCTCGCGCACGCCGTCCTTGTTGTGGATGTTCCCCGGGTTGAGGCGGAGCTTGTGCACCTTCGCGTCGAGCGCCATCAGGGCGAGCTTGTAGTCGAAATGGATGTCCGCGACGACCGGGAGGATGCTGCGGCGCACGATCTCCTTCAGCGCCTCGCCGGCGCGCTTGTCAGGCACCGCGACGCGAGCGATCTCGCAGCCGACCTCCTGGAGGCGCTCGATCTGGCGGATCGTCGCGTCGACGTCGTGCGTGAGCGTGGTGCACATCGACTGCACCGAAACCGGCGCGCCGTCGCCGACCGCGGTGCCGCCGACCCACACCCGCTTCGAGCTGCGCCGGGGACGCGGGCCGACGCGGTCCTCCGGCAGATTCAGGTCGACGCTCATCGTGCTCATGGAACAAGTGTACGTTCGTACATCTCGCTGCTAACGCAGCTCGCTGTAAGAGTGCACATGTGAGACGGTTCGACCCCGGCACGACGATCGTGGGGCGCTCGGTCGACCGCGACAAAGCCATCGTTCAGACCGCGACCCCTTGGACCGTCGTGCGGCATGACGAGCAGAGCATCGTTCTGTACATGCGAGTCGGGACGTCGGTGAAGATGCGCACCGGCCGCTAGGGCGGTCCGCGGGATCGCATGCTCCTCGAGTGGGAGGGCGGCCATTCACGCCGTGTTTGGGAGCGCAACAACGTCCTGATGTTCCACCGTTTCGCTGACGCGGCCTACACGCCGACCCTTCGAGGCGAATGAGGACTTCGCGATAGTCCGGTCAGTCGAGCAGCCTTGCGCGGATGCGCTGCGTGTCGGCAGCGGAAAGCCCGCCCCGCACGAGGTATGCCTCCGCGCCGCCGTGGCGCGCGCGCAGGTGCGCGAGCGTTGCGAGCATCGTCTCCGCTCGCGCGTCGTAACCGCGCTCGATGCGTGTGCGTGTCTCGTCGTCGGGCGCGGCCTCGAGTGCCGCCGCGCGCTCAGCCGCGAGGGCCGACTCCGAGAGCGTGTAGTCCGCGGCGATGTTCGCCTCGGACACGCCGGCCAGTCCCAGCAGCAGCGCGACGGCGATGCCGGTGCGGTCTTTCCCGGCGAGACAGTGGATGAGCACGCCGCCCGGCGCGGCGTGGGCGACGGCGCGCGCCATCGCGACGATCTGCTCGGCGCGCTGGTCCAGGGCCATCGCGTCACGCTCGGCACGCGTCCGCGCGATCCAGCCCGGCTCTCGCCACAGCTGCTCGCTCTGTTGCGGCATGAGCACGTAGTCGACGCCGTGCTCGTGCCAGATGGGATCGGGATCCTTCTCCGCCTCGGCCGGCGTTCGAAGGTCGATCACCGTCCGCACGCCGTGAGCCAGGAGCGCGGCGCGACCGCCGTCGTTCAGGCGGCAGAGCTGGTCGGAGCGTACGAGTGCGCCGCGTCGGATCCGTCGGCCATCCGCCGTCGCCAGTCCGCCGAGGTCCCGCACGTTGAGGCACGCGCCCCACGCGAGCGCGCGTGTGGACTCGCTCGCGCTAGCCCCCAACGACGCGGCGGATGTCCGCGATGCTGACGACGACGAGCAGCAGGAGCAGCAACACGAAACCGACCGCGTGCACGGCGGCCTCGACCTGCGGTGAGAGGCGCCTCCGGAAGATGCCGCCCAGGAGCACGAAGAACAGGCGCCCGCCGTCGAGACCCGGGAAGGGGACGATGTTCAGGACGGCGAGGTTCACCGACAGCACGCCGACGAGCTTGAGGAAGGTCGGGATACCGAACTGCGCGACCTCCCCGGTCACGCGGAAGATCTCGATCGGCCCGCCGACACTCGGGGCTGCCTGTCCCGTGCGTGGCGCGAGGAGTTGGCCGGGGAGCTCCGCGATCTGGCCGACAACCTGACCGGACAGGGACACAGCTTCTCGGAACGCATCGGGCAGCGCGAGTGCCTTCGGGCCCTGGACTTCCTCGAGACCGATCCCGATCGGCCCCTCGCCCTCAGGCGGCTCGGCCCGCGGCACCGTCTTGATCGGTGGCAACGGCCGGCCGTTGCGCTCGATCTCCAGCGTCACCTCTTGACCGGGATGGAGACGCGCTTGGCTCGTCACGTAGCGGACGAGCTCGTTCGAGCGCGTGACCGGTCGCCCGTCGATGGCGCGAACGATGTCACCGACCTGGAGGCCGACCTGCTGCGCCGGCGAGTCGGACGCGACCAGTCGTACCCGCACGTCGCCGGTCGAGGCCGTCGTCCCGGTGGCGAACGCGATCGTGAGCACGACAAGCGCGAGCACCATGTTCATGGTCACCCCGGCGACGAGGACGATGGCCTGCGCCCACCACGGCTTCGACGTGAACGATCCCGGCTCGCCCTCGCCCGCCTGATGGATCGAGAAGTCGTCCTGCCCGAGAATGCGCACGAATCCGCCGAACGGGATCGCGTTGATGCTGTAGTCGATCCCCGCGTGGCGGATAGCGGCGATGCGCGGCGGGAACCCGAACGCGAACTCGAGCACCTTCATGCCGAGCAGCCGCGCGGTCAGGTAGTGACCGAACTCGTGCACCGCGATGATGACGGTGAACGTGATCAGGAACAGGATCAGCGTGCCGAGAAACTCCACCTCCGTCTAGGCGAGAGCCGGCGCCGCTTCGAGAGCGGCGCGCACGGCATGGTCGACGCCGAGGATCTCGCCGAGGTCGGGCGATGCGGGCGCGCGCTGCGCCGCGCCGAGGGCCGCGCCGCGACGAAGATACGACGCGATCTCGTCAAAGCGGATCTCGCCGCGCAGGAAGCGAGCGACGGCCACCTCATCCGCGGCCGACAACCCGATCATCGCCGCGAGGTCGCCGGACCGCGCGGTGTCGAGCACGGCTGCGAGACACGGGTAGCGCCGCTCGTCCGGCGTTCCCTCGAATCGCAGCGAGCGGACGCGCGACCAGTCGAGGCGCGCCGCGGGCGACGGCGCGCGGTCCCAGAGCAGTGCGTACTGGATCGGCAGGCGCATGTCGGGCTCCGCGAGCTGCGCCTTCACGCTGCCGTCGGTGAATTCGACAAGCGCGTGAATGACGCTCTCGGGATGCACGACGATGTCGATGCGCTCATACGGGATGCCGTAGAGCCAATGCGTCTCGACGACCTCGTAGCCCTTG
>JANNUM010000292.1:0-1978 GCA_031395235.1 Chloroflexota bacterium | reverse complement strand
CGCGACTTCACCGCCTCGCTCGAGCTCGACAAGCGCCTCGCGTCGCACGACGTGCGCGGCAGCATCGCGCACGCGCGGATGTTGGGGCGTCAGAGCGTGATCTCAAAGGACGATGCGGCCACTCTGGTGCGCGAGCTCGAGCGGATCGCCACCGAGATCGCGGGCGGGACCTTCGCGTGGCCCGCTGACGCGGAGGACGTGCATTCGGCGATCGAGCGCGTGCTGACCGAGCGCACCGGCGCGGTCGGCGGGAAGCTGCACACCGGCCGCAGCCGCAACGACCAGATCGCGCTCGACCTGCGCCTGCTCGTCGTGGAGCTGCTCGACGGCCTCGATGGCGCCCTGCTCGGGCTGGCGCGAGCGCTCGTCGAACGGGCGTCCGGCGAAGTCGACACCGTGATGCCGGGATACACGCACCTGCAACGCGCGCAGCCGGTCTCGCTCGCGCACCATCTGCTCGCGCACGTCGAGGCGCTGCGGCGCGATCGGGTGCGCGCGGCCCAGGCGCGCGAGCGCGCGGCGGTGTCGCCGCTCGGTGCCGGCGCGCTGGCGGGTGTGCCCTATCCGCTGGACCCTTCGGCGGTCGCGCGCGAGCTCGGTCTGCCGCGCACCTTCCGCAACAGCATCGATGCCGTCGCCGACCGCGATTTCGTCGCGGACTTTGCCTATGTATGCGCGCTCGCCGCGGTGCACGCCTCGCGCTTCGCCGAGGAGCTGGTCCTGTGGACGAGCGCCGAGTTCGCGTTCGCCGAGATCTCCGACCAGCACGCAACGGGATCGAGCATCATGCCGCAGAAGAAGAACCCCGACGTCGCCGAGCTCGTGCGCGGCCGCGCCGGCCGGATCGTCGGCGACCTCGTCGCGGTCCTGACCACGCTCAAGGGGCTGCCGCTCGCGTACGACGGCGATTTGCAGGAGCACCGCGTGCCCCTCTACGACGCGGCGGCCGTGATCCCGGCGCTCGACACACTCGCGCTCGTCGTCACCGGACTGCGCTTCGATCGCGACGCGATGCGGCGCGCGACCGAGCGCGGGATGCTGACCGCGACCGATCTCGCCGACCACCTGGCGCGTCAGGGCGTGCCATTCCGTGAGGCGCACGAGATCGTGGGTCGCCTGGTGCGCAGACAGCTGGGTCAGAAGAAGGACCTGGCCGGGATCACGCTCGCTGAGCTGCGCGCCGTCGACCCGCGGTTCGGGGAGAGCGCGGTCGAAGAGATCGACATCTCGCGCTCGCTCGTTTCGCGGTCGTCGCCCGGCGGGACGGCGCCGGAACGCGTGCGGGCGGCGATCGAGGAAGCCCGCTCCGCGCTTCGCGTGTGAGCCTGCGCATCAGGCCCGCGCGCGCCGAGGATGTCGAAGAGATGCGGACGCTCATCGACACCTACGCCGCTCGGGACCTCATGCTTTCGCGTTCGCGCGAGTTCCTCTTCGAGCACCTGCGCGACTACGTCGTCGCCGAGGACGACGGCTTCGCCGGATGCTGCGCCCTCGCCGTGCTCACGCGAGACCTCGCGGAGCTCCGCTCGCTCGCGGTGCGGCCCGAGACAGCAGGCCGCGGGGTGGGGAAGGCTCTCGTGGACGCCTGCGTCGAGCAGGCGAGACGGCTCGGCCTGCGGCGCGTGTTCGCGCTGACCCTGGTGCCCGAGTTCTTCGAGCGCTGCGGCTTCACGCTCATCAGCCTCGGCCGCCTCCCCGAGAAGAGCGCCGCCGAGTGCCCGGTGTGCCCGAAGCGCTTCGCGTGCGACGAGCAGGCGATGCTCATCAATCTCGACGGCACCAGACCCGAGCCGCTTCGCGCGGGCGAGCCGTGGGGCTACACGCGCATCTTCCTCGGGCAGGAGCCGGCGCGTTGAGCAGACGCGCGAAGGCTTTCGTGGCGGGCGCCGACGCGGCGATCATGGGCGTCCTCGCGTACAGCGAGACGGGCGGGCGCTTCGGGATCAGCGCGGCAGAGCTGATCCTCTGGGGCGCCGTC
>JANNUM010000265.1:0-6318 GCA_031395235.1 Chloroflexota bacterium | reverse complement strand
CGACATCGGCGTGGTCGCGAAGCGCGTCGGAGCGCTCGTCTCGCTGTCGATCCTGTTCCAGGTCGTGATCTCCGCGGCGATGGCCTTCCTCAGCCTGTACTTGGTCGACGCCCGCGGGATCTCGCCGGGGATCGCCGCCGCGCTCTTCGGCGTTCCGCAGCTCGCCGGCCACATCGGAGCGCCGATGGCGGGGACGCTCTCCGACCGCTTCGGTCGCCGCATCGTGCTGCTGCTTGGCCTCGCCCTCATGGGCCCCGCGGCGTGGGCGCTCACCGTCGTGCCGAACGAGCTGGTGTTCCTACCGCTCCTGGTGATCGGGATCTCGTTCTCGATCCGCGCCACGACGACCGAGGTGCTCATCGTCGACAGCACCCCGCCCGAGCGGCGCTCGACGGTGCTCGGGACCTACTACCTGGTCAATCAGCCCGTCGGCGGCGTGGCCGCGCCGATCTTCGGTGCCGCCGCCGGCGCGATCGGCATCGGCGCGGCGTACGGCTGGCTCGCCCTCATCTTCCTCGCGCTGTCCGCGGTCGCGCTGGTCGCGGCATGGCCTACGTGGCGAGGGCTCCGACGAGCACCGTCATCGCCTGATTGAGCGGCGCGGCGACGCCGCGTCGCTCGCCTTCGCGATGCACCGCACCGCAGATCGCGTCCACCTCCGTCGGACGCCCGGCCTGCACGTCCTGCAGCATCGAAGTGCGATTCGCGCCGGTGAGCTCCGCCATCTCGCGCCACCAGCGTCGTGCCTCGTCTTCGCTCATCCCGACGCCCGCGGCCGTCGCGACGCGCGCGACCTCCGCCGCGAGGCCGTCGGCGACGCGCGAACCGGCGACGTCCGCGAGAAGCTCCGCGTTCGTGCAACCGAGCAGCGCGGTCGTCGGATTCACGGCCGCGTTGGTCGCGAGCTTGCGCCACACCGACGGCCATGCGTCGTCCTTCGCGATGACAGTCATGCCGCCGCTGCCGAGGGCACGAGCGAGTGCCTCGAAGGCGCGGCGCGGTCCGCTGCCGCGCGGCCGCCCAAGCTCAACGCGTCCAGGGCCCGTCGCATGCAGCTCCCCTTGCTCGTCGAGCCGCGCGCCGACGTAGATCACCCCGACGGCGGCGCGGTCCTCACCCACAGTGGCGACGAGCGCCTCGTAGTTGCCGAGGCCGTTCTGGATCGTGATCGCCACGCCGTCGGGAGCGAGGACGCGTCCCGCGACGTCGGCGGCCCACGCCGTGCCGTGCGTCTTCACGCACACGACGGCGACGTCCACCGCCTCCTGATCCGCACGGAGCGGTGCCTTGGTGCGGTCGACGGGAACGAGCCGGGTCACCTGTCCCGCGAGCGCGCGCTCGACGACGCTGCCGATGGCGCCCATGCCGATGATCGCGACGCGCAGCGGGATCAGGTCGGCGATGTGATCAGACCGCCTTGGGCCGTGCGGCGTTCTGCCGGAGCGCGGCGAGCTCGCTCTCCTTCATGGTGAAGCTGTGCTCCGCGTCAGGGAAGCGCCCCTCTCGCACGTCGCTGTCGAACGCGCGGAGCGCGTCGAGCACCGCCGTCCCGATCTCGCCGTAGCGCTTGGCGAACTTCGGCTTGAAGTCGCCGTAAAGGCCGAGCACGTCGTGCAGCACGAGGACCTGACCGTCGCAGTCGATGCCGGCACCGATGCCGATGGTGGGGACCCTGAGTCGCTCGGTCACCATCGCGGCGACGGGCGCCGGGATGGACTCGAGCACGATGGAGAACGCGCCCGCGTCCTCGAGGGCGACCGCGTCGTCGATGAGCCTGCGCGCGGCGCGAGCAGTCTTCGCCTGCGTCTTGAAGCCGCCGAACTGCGCGACGCGCTGCGGCGTGAGGCCGACGTGCGCCATGACCGCGATCCCGTTCTCGACGAGCGCGCGCACGAGCGGGACCGTCTCGTGTCCCCCTTCGAGCTTCACCGCATCCATGCCCGCCTCCTTGAGGAAGCGCGCGGCGTTGCGGAGTGCGTCGCTCGGCCCGGTCTGGTACGAGCCGAACGGCATGTCGCCGATGAGGAGCGGCCGCGTGGCGCCACGCGATACGGCGGCGGCGTGCCGGATCATGTCGTCCATCGTGACCGGCACCGTGTTCGGGTAGCCGAGCACGACCATGCCGAGCGAATCGCCGACGAGGATGACATCGATGCCCGCAGCCTCCACGAGCCGCGCGAACGCGGCGTCGTAGGCGGTCATCATCGTGATGCGCTTTCCGTCGCGCTTCATGGCGACGACGTCGGGGATGGTGACCTTTTTGGCTATGTCCATTTGAACCTCCGTCCAGGCCGGCTAAGCCGGTCCCGGCGTCACCGCAATCGTAGCGCGGAGCGGATGCCACGCCAGGTCTCATTCCAGCTCGTCGATCACGTCTGCAAGCGATGCGAGATCGCCAATGACGCGCGTTGGCGAGGTCTCCAGCGTCTCTCGGTGGCGATCGACGAACACGGTCCGATAGCCGAGCGACGCCGCCGGCCGCATGTCGTGGTACTGGCTCGCTCCGACGTGGACCGTGCGATCGGGGCCGGCGCCGCTTCGCTCGCTGAACATCCGCCAGTGGCCGGGCGCCGGTTTGTAGCTGCCGCAGTCCTGCGCCGTGATGACGAGGTCGGGTTCGAGCCCAAGCTGCGGTATGGATGAGGCGATGAGATCGCGATCGACGTTCGAGAGGATCGCGATCTTGCGGCCACGCCTACGGAGCTCGGCGAGCGCCGCGGGAACCTCGGCGAAAGGCCGCCACGCGGCGAGCGACGCGGGCAGCGGCGAGGGCGCGTCGACGCCGAGCGACGCAAGCAGGCGGGCACCTGCCTCGTCCAGCACGTCGCGATACGGACGGTAGGCCTCGGCCTCGACCTGCGCCTCCACCCCGATATAGCGCCGAGCGAGCTCGTTCCGGTCGATCGGCGCGCGCACCAGCGGCAGGAGCGCATCCGTGATCCCCCGCTCCCAGTCGATGAGCGTGCCGTAGCAGTCAAAGGTCACCCAGGCCACATTCATGTCGGATCTCCAGTCGCCGTATCTTGGACCGCCGTGGCCGATCGTTCCGCGCTGCACACCGAGTTCTGCGATCTGGTCGGGATCGAACACCCGATCTTGAACGTGTTCAAACCCGCGGGTGAGATCGTCCGCGACCTCGTTCGCGAAGCCGAACAGATACTTGCCGCGCGCTGATGCGTAAGGTCGACATCGCTGCACTCATGCAGCGGACCGAGGCGGTCGAGATCGCGAGCTACCTGGAGGCCGGGCCACGCCTCGCGGCTGGTGCCGGCACGTCCGTTGGCCGCTTCAACGGCATCACCTGTCTCGGCGCGCGCGCGATCAACGAACCGTTCCTCAACCGCGCGCTCGGCTTTGGGACGATCGCGGAGGCCACACCCAGGCTCCTCGAGCGCATCGAGCGGCACTACGCCGCCCTGAACAAGCCGTCACGCGTCAGCGTCGCGGTCGGATCCACGCCGCAACAGGCCGTCCGTCTGCTCGAGCGGCGCGGCTACGAGCGCGAGATCGGCGACGGTGAGCTCATCTACGGCTATCTGCGGAGCCGCCTCCCGAGGATGCCGGCGGTCCCGGGGCTCGCGATCGAGCGGGTCGATGCCAAGGAAGCCGCGCTCTATGCCTCGCTCGCTGTGAAGAGCTTCGACGACCGCGGCCCGATGTTCGAGACGATCGTCGAGACGCTGGTGCGCGATCCCGCCCGCCGCCGGAAGCTCTCCGCGTACCTCGGCCGGGTCGACGGTGTGCCCGCGGCGACCGGCATGCTCTTCGACGTGCGTCCGGTCGGTGGCATGGGCAACGGCAGCGTCGCCCCGAAATTCCGTGGGCGCGGGATCCAGACCGCGATGATCGCCTTTCGCATGCACGCTGGCTGGAAGCGCGGGCTCCGGTACTTCTTTGGGCAGACCATCAATCCTGTGTCCGCGCGCAACCTCGAGGAGCTCGGCTGGCGCCTCCTCTACACCGAGGTCGACTGGGTGCGCTCAGCGCGCTAGGCGCTCCGCGAGCTTCGCGACGAGGCGGCGCGCGACCTCCGTCTTCGCCAGGAGCGGAAGCGCCAGGGCGCCGTCCGCGCTGACGAACGTGACACGGTCGGTGTCCGATCCGAAGGCCGAGCCTGGATCGCTCACGTCATTCGCCACGACGAGGTCAAGCTTCTTCTCGCGCAGCATGCGCTCCGCCTCGGCCGTCGCGTCACCCGTCTCCGCCTTGAAGCCCACGACGATCGCGCCCGGGCGCCGCGCGGACACGATCGCCTTCAGGATGTCGGGGTTCTCCGTCATCCGGAGGTCGAGCTCCTTGCCGGCGTCGCGCTTCTTGATCTTGTGTTCCCTCGTCTCGATCGGGCGGTAGTCGGCGACCGCGGCCGCCATGACCACGGCATCAGCGTTGGGGAGCAGCCCGAGCACCGCGTCGCGCATCTGCTCAGCGGTCTCGATCGGCACGAGCTGCGCCCCCGCCGGCGCGCGCAGCGCCGTCGGTCCCGACACCAGGAACACCTCCGCGCCCGCATCCACGGCGGCCGCTGCGATGGCGTAGCCCATCTTGCCGCTCGAGCGATTCGAGACGAAGCGCACCGGATCGATCGGCTCGAGCGTCGGGCCGGCGGTCACGATGACGCGGCGGCCGGCGAGCGCCTGCGTGACTTTGAGCGCTTCCGCGATCGCGGCCTCGATGCGCTCGAGCGACGCCAGCCGGCCTGGGCCGACGTCGCCGGACGCGAGCGGGCCCGACTCGGGCTCGACGATGCGCGCGCCGCGCGACCGGAGCGTCGCGACGTTCGCCTGCGTCGCGGCGTTCTGCCACATGTGCGTTTCCATCGCCGGTGCAAGGATGATCGGCGCGTCGGTCGCGAGCACGGTCGTGGCGATGAGGTCGTCCGAGAACCCGTTCGCGAGGCGCGCGAGGACGTGCGCGGTGGCCGGCGCGATCACGACAACGTCGGCCTGTCGGCCCATCGCGATGTGGCCCGCCGCGCGCTCGTCCTGGATCTGGAACATCTCGACCTCCACCGGCCGGTACGTGAGGGCCTGGAAGGTGAGCGGCCGCACGAACTCCACCGCGGATCGCGACATGACGACCTGGACGGTCGCGCCCGCCTGCACGAGGCGGCGCGCCAGCTCGACCGATTTGTACGCGGCGATCGAGCCGGTGACGCCGAGAACGATGAAGCGCCCGCGCAGCGCCTCCATCAGGCGTTCAGCTCGTACAGGAGACGCAGCCCTTCGAGCGTGAGGTCCTCGTCGACCTTCTCGATGCCCTTGGCGAGCGGCGCGATCGTCGACGCGAGCCCTCCCGTGGCGATCACCTTCGGCTTCGCCGGAAGCTCGGCGACGATACGCGCGAGCAGACCCTCGACGAGACCGACGTACCCGAACACGATCCCCGAGCGCAGGCAGTCCGCCGTGTTCTTCCCGATCGCCGTTGCGGGTGGCGTGAGCGACACCCGGAAGAGCCGCGATGCGCGACCGAAGAGCGACTCCGCGGAGACCTCGAGCCCCGGAGCGAAGGAGCCACCGAGGAAATCGCCCTCGGCGCTCACGACATCGAAGTTCGTCGTCGTGCCGAAGTCCACGACGACCGCGGGCCCGCCGTACCGGCGGTGCGCGGCGAGCGTGTTCGCGATGCGATCCGCGCCGACCTCCGAGGGGTTGTCGACGCGGAGGCGCACGCCTGTCTTGATGCCGGGACCGACGATGAAGGCCGCGCGGTCGAGATAGCGTTCCGCGAGCCGCGTGAACGCCTCCGTCAGCGGTGGAACGACGCTGCCAAGCACGAGCGCGTCGACCTCGTCGAGCGCGAGGTCCTCCTGCGCGAGCAGACCGTCGAGCATCACCGCGAGCTCGTCCTCGGTGCGGTCGTGGACGGTGACGAGCCGCCAGGTGCGGATGAGCCGGTCCTTGTCGTACGCGCCGACGACGATGTTCGTGTTGCCGACGTCGATCGCGAGAAGGGCGCTCACTCTAGTCGTTGGATTCGGTGGCGCCGGTGCGTAGGCCTCCCTGCCCCTTGTGCGCCTGGAGCGCCTTCGCGACGTTCGGCGGAACGAGCCCTTCGACCGACGCGCCGAAAGCGACGAGCTCCTTCACGCGCGATGCGGAGAGGAACAGATATTCCGGAGCGGTCATGAGGTAGACCATCTCGATCTCGGGCGCGAGCTTGCGGTTCATGTTGCCCATCTCGAACTCGAACTCGAAGTCGGACAGTGCCCGGATCCCGCGGATGATGAAGCTCGCGCCGACCTCTTTCGCGAACGTCACCTGCAGTCCGTCGAAGGTGCGGACCTCGACGTTGCGGCAGGCTGTGCACGCGTCGCGCATG
>JANNUM010000247.1:0-4632 GCA_031395235.1 Chloroflexota bacterium | reverse complement strand
CGGATCGCGCGCAACGCCGCCATCGACCGGTCACGCACGCTGAAGCAGCCGCTGTCCGTGGACGAGCTCGTGCACGAGCCCACATCGCGGCAGAACGTGGAAGCCGAGGCCACTCTCGCCGTCGACCGCAGCATCCTGCTCACCGCGCTCACGAAGCTGAAGACGGAGCATCGCGACGTCATCGTGATGCGCTTCATCGAGGGCTACAGCGCCCTCGAGGTCGCCGCGGCGCTGGGCAAGACCGAGGGCGCCGTGCGCACGCTGCAGCATCGCGCGCTCGAGCGTCTGCGCAAGGAATTCGACGACGCGCAGCGAGACGCGGCACGTAAGGTCCGCCGCTCATGAACGACGACCGGCTCGTCGGGATGCTCTCGGCGCTGCGCACGGAGCGCATGGAGCGCACGGCCGACCAGAAGCTTCGCGCGCGGCTCGAGACCGCCTGGTCCACGCGTGAGAGCCAGACCGGGCTCGCGTGGCGGATCCGCCGGCCCCTGCTCGTCATCGCGACCGCCGCGCTGGTCCTCGGCTCCGCGGCCACGACGCTGTCCGCACCCGGCGACAGTCCCCTCTACTCGCTGCGTGTGACGATCGAGAATGCCGCAGTTCGCTTCCACACCGATCCGGAAGATCGCGCCCAGTACCTGCTCTCCCTGCTCGAGCAGCGGACCGCCGAGGCCGCACGGCTTGAGGCGACGGGCAACGCGCTCGCCGCGGGCAAGGCGCGCGAGATCGAGCGCGCCACGCTGGCCATGGTGCAGACGAACCTGCCCGGCGATCCGAACGCGGTCGAGCCGGCACCCACCGAGTCGCCATCGCCGAGTCCGACGCCGTCGCCCACGGAATCGCCATCGCCGAGTCCGACACCGTCGCCCGCCCCGACCGCAACACAGCCTGCGGCGACTCCGCGGCCGACGACGGCCGCAACGGCGACGCCGAAGCCCGCCACGCCGACACCCAAGCCGACGACCGCCGCCACGCCGCAGGCGGTGACGTTCACCGGTGCGATCAAGAACCCGGACGGCACGGCGGCGACGAACGTGTGCGTCTCGCTGAGCCTTGGCGGCTCGTGCCTCCAGGTGACCTCGTCCCTTACCTTCAAAGTGACGTTCTCCGCGAAGATCGGACAATCAGTGACGCTGTACTTCCTTCGTTCGGACGGGATCAGGACCTACAAGCAGACGCTCACCAAGACGGTGTCGAGCACCTACGTCGAGGTCGGGACGGTCACGCTCAAGGTCCAGTGACCCGCGGCCGTTAGGGCCACCAGTACCGTCCTGGTACTTCCAGGGCTGTAAGGTCGGCGACAACCCTTCGTTCTCTGGACCATGAAGCTTTTCAGCACACTCCTCATGGCGACCCTAACCCTGGCGTTGGTCCTGGTCGCGAGCGCATCAGCGGCGACCGTCGGAGGTGGAACGGCTGTGACCAGCCAAAATGGATCCGACGAGTTCGGTCGAGCGTGGGCCGCATGCCTCGAGACGAGAGACCCCAACAGCGACGAGTGCTACACCGCGCAGGAGCTCAGCGGCCTCGGCTCCGACGAGTTCTTCGACAAGCTCACGCGCAAGCTCGACTTTCTGGCGGAGCAGCCCAAGCATGAAAAGCGGCCCGACGCGTGGGCGCTCATGAAGCAATGCGCCGGCACACGCGATCTCGAGAGCGACGCCTGCCGCAGGTTCATTGAGGCAACAGGCCTGAACGGCGACGAGGTCGCGCGTCTCGCCGACGGCCTCGCATCGCCCTACGGCACCGAACAGCAGGCGACGGCCGACAAGAAGGCGACCGCCGACAAGAAGAGCAGCACATCCGGCATGACCGCCACGATGAAGTGGTGCGTCGACCTGCGCGCCCAGATGAGCGGTGGGAAGTCCGTCGAGCACCTCGCCGCCCTGGCTGAAAAGATCAACACCGTGTGCCCGAAGGCGATCAAGGAATCGAAGCTCTCGCCGGGGGAATTCTGGTCGAAGTTCTCCGCCTACAAGTAGTTCCTCTCCCCCTCCCCGCAAGGTGAACGGCGCGCCCCGTCCAGGGCGCGCCGTTCCATGTCTAGCATTGCCTCCGTGAAGCGCCGCATCGGGATCCTCACCGGAGGGGGTGACGTCCCCGGACTGAACCCGGTCATCAAGAGCGTCGTGTACCGCTCGACGGAGCTCGGGTACGAGGTACTCGGGATCCGTCGCGGATGGCAGGGGCTCACGCACATGCGGCCTGGCCGCGAGCCGGATCCCGAGTACGTCCGCCCGCTCGACCGTGGCAACACGCGCGCTATCGACCGCACCGGCGGCACGATCCTCCACACCTCGCGGACGAATCCGCGCAAGATGACCGAGGCACGCTTGCCGCCGTTCCTCGACAAGCACGAGCGCGCGCGCCTCGCCGCCGCCGACGGTGTGTACGACCTCACACCAGTGGTGCTGCGCAACATCGCCTCGCTCGGCCTCGACTATCTCGTCACGATCGGTGGCGACGACACGCTTTCGTACTCAGAGGCGCTCGTGAGCGAGGGCATCCCGCTCGTCGCCATCCCGAAGACGATGGACAACGACGTCCGGGGCACGGAGTACTGCATCGGATTCTCGACCGCGATCACGCGCGCAAAGGAGCTCATCGACCGGCAGCGCACCACGCTGGGCTCGCATGAGCGAATCGGCGTCTTCCGGATCTTCGGACGCGACGCCGGCTTCAGCGCGTTGCACGCCGCGTACGTGACGTCCGGGCGCTGCCTCATCCCCGAGGCGCCGTTCGATCTCGATCGCCTCGTCGAGATCCTCGTCGAGGACAAGCGCAACAACCCGTCGCGCTACGCCTTCGTGATCGCAGCGGAGGGGGCGGTCTGGCAGGGCGGCACGATCCCGGAGTACGGGCCGGCGGACGCGTTCGGGCATCGCCACAAGGCGAACATCGCGGAGACGCTCGCTGCCGAGATCCGCAAGCGCTCCGGCGAGGAGACGCTCGCGAGCGAGCTCACGTACGACCTGCGCAGCGGCGACCCCGACGCGCTCGATCAGACCGTGGCGATCACGTTCGCGAACATCGCCGTCGACCTCATCCGCGACGGCGCATCGGGACGGATGGTCGCGATCCAGGGCGGCAACTTCGTCCACACAACGCTTCCCGATCCGAAGCTCGGACCGCGCCGAGTGGACGTCGCGCACCAATACAACGTCGAGCGCTTCCGTCCGCAGTACGCCGAACGCCTCGGCGCGTCGATCTTCCTCTCCGCGCCCGGGGACTGAGTGCGCGCCGCGCTCGCGCTCGCGCTCGCTGCCCTCGCGGCGCAGTCGTGTGCGGCCGTGACACCTCAGCCTTCGACATCCCCGACGCCCGCGCCAACGACCGCCGTCGTGGCCGATCCGACGCCGTCGCCAGCGCCAAGCGCACCGGAGCCGAGCCCGACCCCAGTCGCGCCGCTACCGCGGTGCGCCGCGCCCGAGCGGCGGATCGGTCCGCTCGAGCTCGAGGCACTGTGCATCTCCGACACCGAGCTTGCGGTCGAGCGCGCGATCGACGAGAGCGACGCGCGCCTCTTGTCGGCCCAAGTGCAGGACGACATCGCGTCGGTGCTGCAGGACTTCGCGTGGACGCTGCGTGGCCGACCGGTGATCAACGTGTTCGCCACGACCGCGAGCTATACGACGGGCCTGGTCCACGCGTTCGGCTATTCCGGCGCGACCGCCGCATTCGTGGCCGAGAACTCGGTCGCCTTCTTCGAACCGGAGCTGCGAACGATCCTGGTGAACTGGGAGGCGGTGCGAGCGCCGGCCGATCGCGGCGATCCGCCACGAGCTGACCCACTTCGTGACGCTCGAAGCCTGCGCGCCGCGCTGCGACCTCGTGCCCGCCTGGCTCAACGAAGGGCAGGCGCGTCTCGCGGAGGCGACGATCCCCGGGGGCGAGTGGCGGCTGGTGCGCGTGCGCTACGAGGCCGCGTCGATGGTCGCGACGAGGACCCTCATGCCGCTGTCGACGCTCGTCACGCAGGGGCAGTGGAATTCCATCACGAGCTGGGCCGGCTACTACAAGTACCAGGAGGCAGCGCGCGCGACGGAGCTGCTGCGAGCGGACATCGGAGGCACGCAGCCGATCGCGCGGCTCTACGACCGCCTGCGGCGCGGCGAGGACGTCGCGCGTGCGTACGCATCGCTCACGGGGCGGACCTTCGATTCATTCGTCGGCGGTCTCGCGTCTCGATTCGCGGACGGCGTGCCACCCGGTCCGGCCATCGTCATGACGGCGGGGCCGCAGGCCGGACATGGTGTCGGTTATCTCCTCTATGGCTTCGGGTCGGAGGAGAAGGTCACCCTGCGTGTGGTTGGCCGCCGCACCGAGGAGATGGAGGAGGTCAGCGTTTCGCCGCAGGGCGCGCATTTCGCGGAGATCGTGGATCGCTACCCACCCGGCGCGTACGTGATCGCCGTGACGAAAGGTGACACCGTCGTCGCGGCGACGAAGTTCGAGAAGCGCGGAGGCCGCCCGATCTCTAGAGCCGACTAGCTATTTCGGCGAGTTCTTGCCTTGCTGCCCGGTCGAGCCGCTCTGCGCGCCGGCTCCTCCCTGCCCCTTGTGTTTCTTGCCCGACTGGCCACCCTGCGGGTCCTGCGCCTTCGGCAGCGGGTCAGGTCGACGGTTCGG